>JAYVMZ010000395.1:0-7376 GCA_043758735.1 Betaproteobacteria bacterium | reverse complement strand
GCGGATGGGGGTGGGCAACCAATGCGATGCCAAGACGCGGACTCTTCGGCTCGTTGACGGCAATTTCGAGCTTTCCGGCCGGGCCGTCGATAAAAAGCTTGTGCACGGATGCAGGTTTCAAATACGCAGGCGATCGACGACACGCCCATTGACCAGATGCTCCTGGATGATTTCGTCTATGTCGTCCTTGTCCACGTAGGTGTACCAGACTTCCTCGGGATAAACCACGATCACCGGACCCTCTTCGCAGCGGTCCAGGCAGCCAGCCTGGTTGATGCGCACCTTGCCCTTGCCCGCGAGCTTTAGGGCCTTGACCTTGGATTTGGCGTAGTCGCGCATGCCCTGCGCGTCGTGATCGGCGCAGCAGGCCTCGCCGTTCTTGCGCTGGTTGCAGCAGAAAAACACATGGTGGGCGTAATAGCTCACAAAATGATCCTCGTGAAAGCAATGCCCAATTATAAGCCGCGCTGCACCGGGTACTTCAGCGCGTTGAGCGCGATTTTTTCGCGCGCCGCCGCAGCCATGTCGATGTCGAGCACGTCTGCCAGCCTGACCAGGTAGAGCAGCACGTCCGCGATTTCGTTACCCACTTCGCGCCGGGCCGCGGCGTCGAGACTGGCGCTCTGGTCGGCCGTCAACCACTGGAAGTGTTCCATGATCTCGGCCGCCTCGATGGCAACGGACATCGCCAGATTCTTCGGCTGGTGGAACTGCTCCCAATCGCGCTCGGCCGCGAAGCGACGCTGGCGTTCGCGCAGTTCGTCGAGGCTGTCAGTCGGCAGCGTCGGATCGGCGGTCTGTTTCGTCATTGCGGGTTCCTTAATCAATGGAGCGGAGTTGCCGGCAGCCCTAAGCCCCGCGCCGGCTCCCGCGCAGCAAAAATGCCAGATAGGCGAACACCAGGAAGGGCCACCACGAAGACAACAGCCCGATCATGGCGTTGAATCGCAGGAATTGCCCGCTCTGCAATACCTGCAACGCCGCGACGAGATAGGGATTCTCCGGCGCAAGGTTGACGAGAAAGACGCTTGCCATAAAGCAGAGCACGGCGGCACGTATAGCGTTGACCGCGGATAGTTGCGCAAGCGGCAGCCACAGCATCACGCCCGCCACCATTCCCAGAACTGATCCCGGCGTCAGCCACAGGCCGGGATTGCCCGGAATGAACAAGGCCATCGACGCGATGCTTTTCAGCATCAGCGCGGTCAGCACCAGCGCGGTGACCGAGACGGCGGCGGCGGTAAAGCTGCGCGCGATCGCGCCGATGAAGAACGCTACCCCGGAAAAATTCAGCGCCGCGACCCCGGCTTCGAGCAACAAATACGCATCGGCGGTATAGCGCACGCCGAAATTCGCCGGCAGAAAATGGCGAAGGTTGCCATTGCCGAACAGCCAGATCTCCGCGTTGAGCTGCGTGAGCAGCCACAGGGCGAGCAGCACAAAGGCGAAATCGGTGCGCGCACCTGGGCGAAAATGTTGTTCGCGCAGCCGATGCAATTCTCCGGACAGCAGCCAGCGCTCCCCCCAGACATACGCCACCACGGCCCCCCACAACGCACCGATCGAATTGGTCAGAACGTCGACGTTCGAGGATATCCGCGTAGGCAAGTAGGCCTGCGTGTACTCGAGTACCAGGCTCAGGAGCAATGCGGCAATGACACCCAGTGCCCCGGCAGCCCAGCGCGGCACGTGCCCCATCCACGTCAAGGTCAGCAGCAGGCCCAGCGGCGCGTAGGCAAGGACATTGAGCACGACGTCGGAAGCAACGATGTAGGGCGGCCAACCGGCGAGCAAAAAGTGGATCGCATCGTCGTTCGGCACGCGCCAATCGGCGAAGGGATACAGGCTGGCATACACCACGAGCAGAAGGTAAGCTACGGTGAGGTAGGCGACCAGCCTGGAACTGCGCGCGTAGCGCGTGGACGGAAAAGGAAGCGAACTGCTCATGTCATGGTGGCATTGCGCCTGGCCGCAACGGACGGCACAGCATGAGATTCTATGACATCTTCAATGGCGACGCCGACGGACTGTGCGCGCTGCACCAGTTGCGGCTCGCCGATCCGCGTACATCCACGCTGATAACCGGCGTCAAGCGCGACATAGCCCTGCTCGCGCGCGTGGCCCCCGAGCCCGCAGACGAACTTACCGTGCTCGACATTTCGCTGGACAGGAATCGCGAAGCATTGCTCGGTGCACTGCACGTCGGCGCCCGCGTGCACTATTTTGATCATCATTTCGCCGGCGAGATTCCACAGCATCCGCTGCTCGAAGCCCATATCGATACTTCGGCAACAGTCTGCACGAGCCTGATCGTCGACCGCCATCTGCAAGGCCGCTACCGCGCCTGGGCTGTGGTTGCGGCTTTCGGCGACAATCTGCGCGCCGAGGCCCGTGCCGCCGCGAGCGGACTCGGAATGGCGGACGCCGATATCGAAAACCTCAGGGAGCTGGGCGAGTGTCTGAACTACAACGCCTATGGGCAGGAACTTGCCGACCTGCATTTCGATCCGGCCGAGCTTTATCGGCGCATGCGGCCCTACGCCGATCCCCTGGCGTTTCGTGCTCAATCGCCCGAGGTCGAAGTCCTGCGCCGCGCGAGCGCGCAAGACCTGCAGCAGGCGATGGCGCTGCGAATCGAGAACATCGGCAACAGCGCGGTGATGGTCACCATGCCGGACGAACCGTGGTGCCGGCGCATCGCCGGCAACTTTGCCAACGCACTCGCGCGGCGCCACCGCGATCGAATCGTCGCGTTGCTGCTGCGTACGGGAGGCGGCTACCAGGTCAGTTTGCGGGCACCCGATCTAGACGGGCCCGCGATGCACCTGCTGGCGCAGGAGTTTGAATCGGGAGGCGGCAGGGCGCGATCGGCTGGCATCCATTTTCTGCCGGAATCCGACGTTGCCCGGCTGATGGCACGTCTGCAGCGTCCCGCGGCCACGGACGCCTGAACAAGCTCGTGGAGAAGCGCCGGTCGACGCTTCCTCACAGGCCGCCGGTTACCTGGCCTTGATCTCGGTCCAGATTCTGTTGAGCAGTTTGCGTTCCTTCTTGTTCATGTCCTTGAGCTGCTCAAGACGTTTTGCGGAATCCGCATCGGGAAACACCGCCTTGATCGACTTGATCTCGGGCTTGATGAACTGCATCGCCTCGGAATTCGGATTGCCCGAGCCGGTAATGTTGGTCAATGCCGCCGAGTTCTTGCCGTCGAGCATGAAGTTGATGAACTGGTGCGCGAGGTCGGGCCGCGGCGCGGTTTTCGCAATGACCATCGCATCCAGCGCCAGTACAGCGCCTTCCTTGGGCAAGGCGTGGCGAATGTGGAACTTCTGCTTGGCTTCCTGCGCGCCGGTATCGGCCTGGAAAATGTCGTTCGAGTAGCCGTGCACCACCCAGATGTTGCCGGTCGACAATTCCTTGATGTAGCCCTGCGCCATGAAGGCCGCCCAGTAGGGTTTGGCCTTCAGGACAGTTTCCTTCGCCTGCTGCCAGTGCGCGGGATCGCGGTCATTGACCGAGTAGCCGTGATACTTCAGCGCCGCCGCCATGACTTCGGCCTGGCTGTCGAGCACGGTGACCTTGCCTTTGATCTTCTGCAGGATCTTGGGATCGAAAATCACCGCCCAGGAATCCACCGTGATGCCGAGTTCCTTCATCTTCTGGTCGTTGTAGCCGATCAGCGTGATCGACATCGCATAGGGTACGGAGTACTTGTTGCCAGGATCGAATTCGGTGTTCAGGTAGGTCGGCATCAGGTTCTTGAAGTTCGGCAGCTTGCTCTTGTCGAGCGGTTGCAGCCAGCCGGCCTTGGCCATTCCCGCCACGTAATTCGATGTCGGAACCATGACGTCATAACCCTTCGCCCCCGCGGCCAGCTTGGCGACGAGTTCCTCGTTGTCGCCGTAAAAATCCTGCACGACCTTGCACTTGCACTGGGCTTCGAAGGCCTTCACCGCTTCCGGAGCGATGTAATCGTTCCAGTTGTAGAGGTGCAACTCGTCGGCGGACAGCGCCGGAAGGCTTACAAACAACAGCAGGGCCAACAGCTTTTTCATTGGGGGTTCCCGTGATCTGCGAAGTGCTTGTTCTATTGAGTACAGTCAGCGACTAGATTAGGCAAAGCCGGCCCGCGCGTCCAGCGGGACTGCGGGCCGCAGTCAGGCGGTCATTCCGCACGCAACGACCCGGGCGCCAGCCTGGACGCAATCAGGATCAGCGCCAGCGTGAGCATCATCAACAGGGTGGAAATGGCGTTGACCTCGGGCGTAACCGCGACTTTTACCATGGTGTAGATCTGCAGCGGCAGCGTGGTCGAGCCCACGCCCGCCGTAAAGAACGTAATCACGAAATCGTCGATCGACAGCGTGAACGCCATCAGCGCGCCGGCAACCACGCCGGGCATGATCAGCGGCAGCGTCACCAGCCGGAATGCCTTCCAGGGCGTCGCACCCAGGTCGCGCGCAGCCTCGGTCAGGCTTTCATCCATGCCCGCCAGGCGCGAGCGCACGACGATGGCGACGAAGCCGACGCAAAACGCGATGTGCGAAAGGATGATCGAAATCATGCCGAGAGATATATTCAGAAGCACGAAGAAAATCAGCAGCGACACGCCCATCAGGATTTCGGGAATGGCGATTGGCGCCAGGATCAGCAGCGGCAGCAGGCGCATTTTGAAGCGGTACATCGCATAGCCGGCCATGGTGCCGAACACGGTGGAGACCACGCTCGCGGTCACGCCGATCAGCAGGGAATTCCACGCCGCCTGCAGCATTTTCTCGTTATGGAAAAGTTTGCCGTACCAGGAAAAGGTGAAGCCCACCCATTCGGCGTTGAGCCTGGAATCGTTGAAGGAATAGGCAACGACGATGACCAGCGGCGCGTACAGGAACACATAGGCGAAAATCGCCGCGGCCCACAATGGACGCGAGCGACGGATCATGTCCGCGACTGCCTCGCCACCCAGGCGGCAAGCCCGGCGAGCGCCACTGCCATCACGGTCAGCACCATCGACAGCACACTGCCAAACGGCCAGTCCCGCGTGTCGAGGAACTGCTGCTTGATCACATTGCCGATCATGATGCCTTCCGTGCCGCCGAGAATGTCGGGAATCGCAAAGATGCCCAGCGCCGGAATGAACACCAGTGCGGCGCCGGCATACACGCCGGGCAAGGACAGCGGAAACGTGACTCGCCAGAAGCGCCTCCAGGCATTGGCGCCGAGATCCTGCGCGGCATCGAGCAGCGCGGGATCGTGCTTCTCCAGGTTGGCATAGAGCGGCAGCACCATGAACGGCAGATGCACGTACACCAGGCCGACGATGACGGCGAACGGCGTATATAGCAGCGTCACCGGTTCGATGCCGATCGTGCCGAGAACACGGTTGAGCGCACTGACGAAGACCGACTGCGGTCCGAGGATGATCATCCACGCATAAACGCGGATCAGGAAATTCGACCAGAACGGCAGGATCACCAGCAGCACGAGCAGGTCGCGATGCTTCTTCGCGCTGCGCGCGATCAGCATGGCCAGCGGATAGGCGATGACCAGGCAGACGATGGTCGTGATCGCCGCGTAGGCAAATGACTTCAGGAACAGTTCGGTGTAGATGAAGTCGGAAAAGAAACGCCCATAGTTTTCCGTCGTCAGGTCGAGTTTTCCCGATTCCTCGCTGAAGAGGGGCGCGAGACCGCCGAAATCGCCGGAATTGCGGAACGACGCGAGCACCATGATCAGCACGGGGATGGCGAAGAACACCACCAGGTAGGCCAGCGGCGGGCCGCCGATCAGCCATTTGTGCAGGCGATTCTGCCGTGTCGCCATGTCCGCTTCAGTCGTTCAGGAAGTGGCCGGCGTCGTAGCGCCAGCCGACCTGGACTTCATCGCCGGCTTCGAAAAACTTGGTGCGGCCCGCACTGGAATTGGGCAGCAGCGCCTCGATGCGCATGCCCCCGGCGAGCTCGACGATGTAGATCGTCACGTCGCCGAGATAGAGGAAGTCGTGGACTTTGCCGGTAAAGCGGTTGACGTCCGCATCCGCGGGAAGGTCGCGGCCGATGGCGACTTTCTCGGGACGCAGCGCCAGTGCGCCCTTGAGACCGGGTGCGTCACTCTCGATGTTCAATGCCGCCACGTCGCCGATGCCGGACAACGCGATGGTCATGCGCTCGCTGGCGCAGGCCCTGATCTCGCCGTCGAGCAGGTTGCACTGGCCGATAAAATCGGCGACGAAACGATTGCGCGGGAAGCCGTAGATCTTCGACGGCTCGTCGACCTGCTCGACGCGCCCGTGATTCATGACGGCGATGCGGTGCGAGAGCGCCAATGCTTCGCTCTGGTCATGCGTGACATAGACGAAGGTAATGCCGACTTCCTTTTGCAGGCCGATCAATTCCAGCTGCACGCTCTCCTTGAGCTTGGCATCTAGTGCCGCGAGCGGTTCGTCGAGCAGTAATAGTTTGGGCCGGTTGATGAGCGCCCTGGCCACGGCGACGCGCTGTTTCTGTCCGCCGGACAACTCGTTCGGGTAGCGCTTGTCCATGCCGGTGAGGCGCACGTCTTCGAGCGCTTCCTGGACGCGCGGGCCGATCTGCCCCGGGTCCACGTTGGCCATCTTCAGCGGGAACGCGATGTTCTGCGCCACCGTCATGTGCGGGAACAACGCATAGCTCTGGAATACGGTGTGGATATTGCGGGCTTCCGGCGGGATGCCGGTCATGTCCTTGCCGGCGACGACGATGCCGCCGGCGTCCGGCACATCGAAGCCGGCAATCATGCGCAGCAACGTGGTCTTGCCGCAGCCGGACGGGCCGAGGAGGGTGAAGAATTCACCGGCCTCGATGCTGAGGCTGACATTGTCGACCGCCGTGAAATCGCCGAAGCGGCGGGTCACGTTGCGAATTTCGAGCAGTGCCATCAGCGATGAGTCCGGGACGCAAAAGAAGCCGCGATTCTAGCAAACAGCGCGCCGCAAGAAACCGTTCGTTGCACTGTGACATGGCGCACTGGCGTGTACCGAAGGCATCGGATGCCGCGCCCCGGTCAGCCGATTGATGGCGCCGAAATGGCCTGTCTGTAACGGCATGTTACGATTGAAAGTACCAGCACGCTATCCGGATGTCAGACATTTCGTGCTGCTGCAAAGAACTGCTTTCCGGACCTCGGAGGAAGATCGAAGTAAGTATCCTCCGGCAAAGCCGGAGGCTTTAGATTGTGAGCCGCTCAAAGCGGCTAAGGGGCCGCTGGCGCGGCCCATCAACTACGGGCCACGTACCAGTTTCCTTGCTGATGCAATTATTGCTCCGTCTCCTCTCCCAATCATGATGCCCGAAGCGCCAGCCTCGTCACAGATCGCCGCTCCGGCTCTATCTGGCATTTGT
>JAYVMZ010000394.1:0-12327 GCA_043758735.1 Betaproteobacteria bacterium | reverse complement strand
ATGTAAAAAAGCAAGGTAAGTCCTACCAAATGCTGCACCGAGACCACCAACTCGCGCTGTTCTGAAATACCCCGCGGCTTGCCGCGGGGTTGTTTATTGAACGGCGTGCCACTGTGCGGCTATTACACGAGTAGGTATTTCGCCTTTCGCTTTTCCTCTGCGCTCTATGTGCCTCTGTGGTGAAAAACTGGAAGGAGGGAAGGAGTAGGCAGAAGAGATATCATGCCGCCGTGTGCAAGGTGACATTCAATTCAACAACGAGGGGGGCAGGAAGCATGTCAGGATTGACGCTGGAGGCGGCAAGGCGTTTGCTGGATCGCGCAATGGACAGGGCGACGCAGGAATTCAAACGGCCAGTCTGCGTCGCGGTTTGCGATAGGCAGGGATTCCTGCTCGCATTCGCCCGAATGGAAGGTGCGCCCGTCAGGAGTATCCAGATCCCGCAGGGCAAGGCCTATTCCGCGGCGCGCCTGGGCGTATCGACGCAATCAATCCTCGAGCGACTGAAGAGGGAGGGCATCGAGATCGGCTATTTCTGCGATCCGCTGCTCACCGCCCTGCCGGGCGGCAGCGTGCTCAAGGATGCATCCGGCGCGGTCCTCGGCGCCATCGGCGTCAGCGGGCTGACCTCCGCGGAAGACCAGCTCGTCACCGATGCCATCGCCGACTTTGTCCTTTCCGGTTCCAAGGCCTGATCTTCACGGCTTTCCATCTATGCGCGTCCTCTGCGGTGAGAGAGTGAGTTTGAGAAAGAAGGCTGCATGACAAAGGTTTACATAGGCTGTGGAGCGGGATTCGCGGGGGATCGCTTCGATGCGGCGGTGCCGATCGTGAAGGCCCTGGCGGAGGTGAAGGGCGAGCGCTTTCTCATTTACGAAGTGCTGGCGGAACGCACGCTGGCCATTGCCCAGCGGTTGAAGCGCGAGAATCCCGCTCAGGGCTATTCGCCCTTCCTGGATATCTACCTGCCGCTGGTGCTCGCGGACTGCCATCGCCACGGCATCCGCATCGTGACCAACATGGGTGCCGCCAATCCGCTCGGTGCGGCCCGGCGGGTGCATGCGCTTGCGCGCGAGCTCGGCATCCGCGGACTCAAGGTCGCCGCGGTGACCGGCGATGATCTGCTGGCGACCTTGTCGGAGCAGGACATTCGCCGCGAACCGATCATCGAAGGCATCGCGCTCGATGACCGGCCCATCGTGGCCGCCAATGCCTACCTCGGCGCCAGACCGGTGGCGGATGCGTTGGCGACCGGCGCACACGTCGTTCTGGTCGGGCGCACGACGGATGCCGCGTTGTCTCTTGGACCACTGATGCACGTCCACGGTTGGCAGGCGGGCGACCTGGATTTGCTCGCGCAGGGCACCGCCTGTGGCCACTTGCTCGAATGTGGCGCGCAGGTCAGCGGCGCGTATTTTCCCGACCCGGGATTCAAGGATGTGCCCGATTTCGATCGCGTGGGCTTTCCGATCGCGGAGGTCGAGGCGGACGGTTCGCTGGTCATCACCAAGCCGCCAGGCTCCGGCGGGCTGGTGAGCCGGGCAACGGTGATCGAGCAGCTGCTCTACGAAGTTCATGACCCGCACAATTATCTGACCCCCGATGTCGTGCTCGATATTGGCGAAGTGGAAGTCATGGATGTCGGGGCGAACCGTGTTGGCGTGAGCGGCGCGCGCGGCAAAGTTCCGCCGGCAACACTGAAGGCGACGGTTTGCGTGGACGCGGGATGGCTCGGCGAAGGCGAGATTTCCTACGCCGGGCCGAATGCCCTGGCCCGCGCGGAACTCGCCGCATCGGTGGTGCGGGCACGATGCCGTGCCATCGGCATCGGCGAACCCGTGCGGGTGGAAGTGCTTGGCAGCGGCGCAATTTTCGACAGCAACGGCCGCGCCCGCCGCCCGCCGATTGCAAGTGCAGCGGAGGAATACCGCGTGCGCGCCGCCGTGCGCAGTGCGAATCGCAAGGTGGCGCAGCAGGTGTCCGATGAAGTGCTGAGCCTGTACTGTTCGGGCCCCGCGGGCGGGGCGGGCGTGCGCCAGCATGTCAGTCCGCAAGTCAGCACGGCATCCATTCTCATCGATCGAAAACGGGTGAAGGCGCAAGTGGCCCTGGTGGAGGAGGCATGAATAGGATCGAAGTGCCGTTGCACGCAGTGGCGCATGCGCGTGCCGGGGACAAGGGCAACCGTTCGAACATCAGCGTTGTTCCCTATCTGGCCGAAGCCTTCGCGCCTCTGGTCGAACAGGTTACCGAAGAACGCATGCTCGCGGTGTTCGCGCACAAAGGCGCCACGGCGGTGAAGCGTTACGTGCTGCCGAAGCTGCCGGCAATGAATTTCGTCATCGACAACGCGCTGGAAGGCGGGGTGAATTCCAGTCTCGGCCTGGACGGCCACGGCAAGGCCTTGTCGTTCCTGGTCCTCGGCGACATCAAGGTGAGCGTCCCGATCGAATGTATCCCGGTAAACTCGCCGTACCTGTTAAATGCGGTGAACGGTGAACGGTGAACGATTTAAATGCGGTGAACGGTGAACGGTGAACGGTGAACGGTGAACGGTGAACGGTGAACGGTGAACGGCCAAAAACCCCCGCACTACGTTTCCATCCGTAACCCGGCTTAGCGATGACCCAAAGGGAATAGGCGAATTGTTTCGCGTCGCACTCCGTCGCTCCTTACCGTTCACCGTTCACCGCATTTCAACCGTTCATCGAAAAGGACACATATGGCTTGGAGACGCGGCTGGATCAGTCTGTTCCTGTTTACGCTGGCGATGATCAACTACGTCGATCGCGTAGCATTGTCGGTGGCGTCGAAGCCGATCGCAGAGGAGTTCGGCTTGTCGCCCGTGACGATGGGCTACCTGTTCTCGTCTTTCCTCTGGACCTACCTGCTGTGCCTGATCCCGATGGGGATCCTGGTGGACCGGCTCGGCACCAAGGCCATCAACGCCGCCGGTATCACGATCTGGTCCGCGGCCACCATGCTGACCGGTGCGTCCTGGAGCTTCGTTTCCCTGATCGGCACACGCCTGGCGATTGGGGTCGGTGAGGCGACGACTTTCCCGGCGGGCGGACGCGTGGTCCGCGAATGGATTCCGGCCGGCGAGCGCGGCGTCACCAATGCAATTTTCATGGCGGGTACTCAGGCCGGGCCGGCGGTGGGTGCGCTGCTCGTGGCCTGGATCATCAGCCAGATCGGCTGGCGTGGTTCTTTTCTTGTCGTGGGCGCGGCGGGCTTCATCTGGTTGCTGGCCTGGCTGATCTTTTTCGACCAGCCGGAGAAGGTGAAATGGCTGGGAGCGGAAGAGCGCGAGAAGATCCTGCGCGAGCGTGATGCGAAAACCAGCGCCCTGCAGACCAGGACAAAAGCCACACGCGTGCTCGACCTGCTGCGCAACCGCACCATGGTCGGCCTCGCGCTGGCCGAAGGCTGCGCGGTTTACACGCAGTATCTTTTCCTGACCTGGCTGCCCAGCTACCTGCAGACCACGCGTGGACTGACCATTCTCAAGACCGGCATGTTCACCGCGCTGCCTTATGCCGGCGCCGCGATCCTCGGCATCCTGCTGGGCCGCCTCAGCGACCGGCTGCTGACCGGGGATGCGATAGGGAAAGGCCGCCGCCGAACGATGGGCATCGTGATGATGCTGTCTTCCTCGGTGATCCTGTTCACGCCTTTCGTCGACGATATCTGGTTGCTTCTTTCGTTGTTCACGATCTCGCTGACCGGCATGGCGACGGCCATCTCTTTGAACTTTTCCATGGTCAACGATTTGCTGCGCAATCCCGAGGACAGCGGCAAGGCGATGAGCATCCTGGTCGTCGGCGGCAACATTTTTGGTGTATCCGCGCCGATCATCACCGGTTACGTCATCCAGGCCACCGGAAGCTACAACTGGGCGTTCGGCATCGCCGGCCTGCTGCTCGTGACCGGCGCCACCATCCTGTTCACCATGACCCGCACGCCTATCGAAATTTCCGGATCTACGGCATGAACATATTCACGCTTTTCTGATGAGTCAAGGAACTAGAAGCCATGCTGTTCGATCCACCAAAAATAATTCAGACCACGGTATTCGCTCGCCTTCCCGAGGAACTCAAAAACGCAGGACCTGACAGCGGCTGGGTCGCGAAGCAGCCGCTTGGCACGCCGGCGGGCTCGCTGCTGGAAGGGCCTTCGTTCGACAGGGAAGGCACGTTCTGGTGTGTCGACATCCAGAACGGGCGCATTTTCAAGGTGGGCCGCGACGGCGTTTTTCAGAAGGTCGCCGAATACGACGGCTGGCCCAACGGACTGAAATTCCATCGTGACGGACGCATTTTCATCGCGGACTACAAGCACGGCATCATGCTGCTCGATCCTGTTAACGGAAAAGTCACGCCGTTCCTGGTCGAAGCCAACGGCGCGCGCTTCAAAGGCGTCAACGACCTGTTCTTCGCTTCGAACGGCGACCTGTACTTCACGGACCAGGGACTGACCGGATTGCATGATCCGACCGGGCGATTGTTTCGATTGAGCGCCAAGGGCAAGCTGACCTGCCTGCTCGACAATATTCCCAGCCCCAACGGGCTGGTCATGAACCGCGAAGAGACCCAGATCTACCTGGCAGTGACGCGGGGCAATTGCGTGTGGCGGGTGCCTTTCACGCGCGATGGTGGCATCGCCAAGGTCGGTCTGTTCATCCAGCTTTCGGGCGGAGGTGGCGGGCCGGACGGGCTTGCCCTGGACGAGGAGGGCGGCCTGTTGATTGCGCACGTGGGAATGGGATCGGTGTGGACGTTCAACGCCATCGGCGAGCCGGTGCACCGGATCAAATCGTGCATGGGCACGCACACCACGAACATCGCCTTCGGCTGGCCGGACCGCGATGTGCTCTACATCACGGAATCGGCGAGCGGGACCATCCTCAAGGCGCAGCTCGATGTGCGCGGGAAGATCATGTACTCGCACGCGTGATGCGAGTTCCCGTTCGGTGGCACCGCGTCCTGACTAACGGGAAGTGTCCAGGTGCGCGGCACTGAGCAATGCACCTGCGTTATGCTCGAACCCGGCGTCATCGAGATGTGCGGCTTCAAGTACGGCCGCATCCGCCACGCCCGGATAGTTCGTTTGCATTGAACGTGCGTAGGCCGGATCGTAGTGCGCCGCGAGCAGGTCGCCAACCAGACCCTGCCATTCGCCTGCGTCGATCTGCGCGATCCAGCACGCGACGGTTGCCTTTGAATGCAATTCGGTCAGCCGGGACAACTGGGTCTTCAGCCATGCCGGTTCCACCAGAAAATGCCGGTATTCTTCGATGAGGAAGCGCACCCGCTCCGCCGCCGTCGCTTCG
Organism: Betaproteobacteria bacterium; assembly: GCA_043758735.1. Classification (GTDB taxonomy): domain Bacteria; phylum Pseudomonadota; class Gammaproteobacteria; order Burkholderiales; family JACQAP01; genus JACQAP01. The sequence continues at coordinate 6,995 of JAYVMZ010000394.1, read as the reverse complement.
ATGCGGACGCAACTTGCTTTGCGCATGCATCCGAGCAACGCTTCAGGCACACGCAATGCACCTATGCGCCTGCTTTCGGCTTCGACGAACACCGGGCGCGCCGGATCGAATCCGCGCAGCGCACTCCAGACCAGGCTTTCGAACATCTTCTGTGCCGGCTGCGGATCGCCGGGCAGATCGCCGAGCACCGAGCCGCGATGGCGCGCCAGCGTTTCCAGGTCGAGGACTTGCGCGCCACGCGCCGCGAGCTTCTGCAGCAGCCGGCTTTTGCCGCTGCCGGTGGGCCCGCAGACGACGCGATAGTTGAATCGCGCGGGCAGCATGTCGAGTTTGATCAGCATTGCACGCCGATAACTCTGGTAGCCGCCTTCCAGCGACGCCGCGTCCCAGCCGATTTCCCGCAGGACGAGCGTCATTGCGCCGGAGCGCTTGCCGCCGCGCCAGCAGTAGATCAGGGGTTTCCAGCGCGGGTCGCGCGAGGCGAAGTGGGTCTCGATGTGGCGCGCCACGTTCTTCGCCACCAGCGCCGCGCCGATCTTGCGCGCCTCGAAAGGCGACACCTGCTTGTAGACCGTGCCGACGCGGGCGCGCTCTTCGTTGCCGAGAACCGGACAGTTCACGGCCCCCGGCACATGATCGATGGCGAATTCAGCGGGCGAGCGGACATCGACGACTTCATCGAAATCGTCGAGTTGGTCCAGGCTGACGCTGCTTTTATACCTCACTCAATGCATGTCCTGGGGTTGGGTGGGGTATTCTAAGCGACCCGAACCTGCATCGATGCCCCAGATGAACGCTCCTGCCGAAAACCCGATCCGTCTCACCGAGTTCAGCCATGGCGGCGGCTGCGGGTGCAAGATCGCGCCGGCCGTGCTGTCCGAGATTCTTGCCAGCACGCCACTGCGCACCCTGCCGAAGGACCTCCTGGTCGGCATCGAAACCAGCGACGACGCGGCCGTCTACCGGTTGAACGAACGCCAGGCCATCATTGCCACCACCGATTTTTTTACGCCGATCGTCGACGATCCGTTCGATTTCGGGCGCATCGCCGCGACCAACGCCCTGTCCGACGTGTATGCCATGGGCGGCCAGCCGATTTTCGCGCTTGCGCTGGTCGGCATGCCGCTGGGCAAGCTCCCTGTCGAAGCCATCCAGCGCATCGTCGAGGGCGGTGAGTCAGTCTGCGCGAGCGCGGGCATTCCGATTGCGGGTGGCCATTCCATCGACACGCTCGAACCCATCTACGGCCTTGTCGCGATCGGCGTCGTGCACCCGGACCGGGTCAAGCGCAACAGCAGCGCGCGCGCCGGAGACGTGCTGATCCTCGGCAAGCCGCTGGGGGTCGGCATCCTTTCGGCGGCGCTGAAGAAGGGCAAGCTCGCGTCTGCTGGCTATCAGCAGATGCTGGCCACGACCACGCAACTCAACACGCCGGGGATGAAGCTCGCGGAATTGCCCGGCGTGCATGCCATGACCGACGTCACCGGATTCGGACTTGCTGGCCATTTACTCGAGGTGTGTCGCGGATCAAGCCTTGGAGCCGCGGTACGTTTCGACGACCTGCCCGTGCTGGAGGACGCACTGATGTGGGCGAGGCAGGGTGTGGCCACCGGCGCATCCGCGCGCAACTGGGCCGGCTACGGTCACGAGGTGATCTGCCCGGCCGAATTTGCGGACTGGAAGCGCAATCTCCTGAGCGATCCGCAGACCTCGGGCGGCCTGCTGGTGGCGTGCGCACCTGAGGTGGCAGAGCAGGTGGTAGGTATTTTCAAGTCTGACGGGTTCGCGCTCGCGACCCGCATCGGCATCATGACGCAGGGCAGCGCGGTCCTGACCATTGGCTGACCGGAGAAAATCGGCTGTCGCATGGACTGTCCGACGGGCAGCATCGAACTGCATACCGCTGGATGGACTCGCATGAGCAATCTCTACGCATTCCATGCAATCAGCCTGGCAGGAAAGCCAGTCCGCCTGGATGCCTTTCGGGGCAAGGTCGCACTCGTCGTCAACACCGCGAGCCTGTGCAGCTTCACGCCGCAATACGCGGGGCTGGAAAAGCTGCAGAAGGAATATCACGCGAAGGGCTTCTACGTGCTCGGCTTTCCCTGCAACGAGTTCGGCAAGCAGGAGCCGGGCGGGGCGGCGGAGATCGGCTCTTTCTGCCAGAAAAACTATGGCGTATCGTTTCCGATGTTCGACAAGATCGATGTCAATGGCGCCGCCGCCCATCCGCTCTACAAGTGGCTGACCGCCGCGAAGCCCGGTATCCTCGGCACGCGCGCGATAAAGTGGAACTTCACCAAGTTCCTGGTCGACCGTAACGGGCAGGTGATCAGGCGCTACGGTTCGTGGACCAAACCGGCGCGCATCGCTGCGGACATCGAGAAACTCCTGGCTGCATGATTACCTGTGCTTCCTGCAAGGCGTGCTGCTGCAAACTGGAAGTCATCCTCATGGGTGACGACGATCCTCCGGCCGAATTCATCGCAACGGACCAGTGGGGCGGACAGGTCATGAAGCGCCTCGATGACGGCTGGTGCGCGGCCGTGGACCGCATGACGATGCTGTGCCGCATCTACGAGCGCCGCCCCGGCGTGTGTCGCGAATTCGCCGTCGGCGAGAGCGCATGCCTCACGGAGCGCTTGGCCCTTCATCCCTCAACCCAACACAGAGGCACAGAGGGCGCAGAGTAAGGCACGACAGACAAGTGCAAGAACAGAAATGGGTGTTGTGGTTACAGGAGCTACCCCACGTGACTATCACGAAATTCCCACGCAGTACTTCTTTTCTTGGGTGTCCTCTGTGCCTCTGTGTTGGGTGTAGATGATCGAATGTCGCGACAGTGAATACCCAACCCAGTGCTGAAGAAGTCGTCACCGCGACGCGAACCTGGATCGAGCGGGCGGTGATCGGCCTCAATCTGTGCCCGTTCGCCAAGCCGGTCCACGCGAACAACCTTATCCGGTATTTCGTCAGCGAAGCGCGTTTGCCGGCCAGTCTTCTCGAAGACTTGATGGCGGAGTTGCGCGCGCTGTGCGCTGCCGACCCGGAGCAATGCGAGACAATCCTGCTGATCCATCCTCATGTGCTGGCCGATTTTTCAGACTACAACGACTTCCTGGAGCAAGCCGACGACGCCGTAAGCGAACTCGGGCTCGAAGGCGTGATCCAGGTTGCGAGTTTTCATCCCCGCTACCGGTTCGAGGATGCCGGACCGGACGCTATCGAGAACTACACCAACCGTTCGCCTTACCCGATGCTGCACCTGTTGCGCGAATCCAGCGTGGAGCGCGCCGTCACCAGCCACCCGGATACCACGACGATCTACAAGAAGAACATCGACACCCTGCGCCGCATCGGCATTGAGGGCTGGCGCCGCTTGTGGCTGAAGGAGTAGCCTCAAGAAAAGATCATTAACCGCAAAGGACGCAAGGGACGCAAAGGAAGAACAAGACGACGAAGAGGATATCTGGGTTAAAAGTGAGGCGAGATTGGCCGTAGATCTGTGCTGTTACTTTTCGCCGTGACACATCATCGACCCCGGAATCTTGCCGATCCGAGTTCTTGCGTTGTTGCCGCCTTTCCTTGGCGTCCCTTGCGTCCTTTGCGGTGATTGCGCTATCGAGACTTAAGCCCTTTATTCATGATGCGCTTCTCCGGCTTTGGATACTGCACCAGCTTTGACGCCTTGCGTTCGAACGGATCGCGCCGTGTCAGCAGGCGCTGCTGGGCGGCCGAGACGAGAGGATAGTGCCGCGCCGCTACCAGGCGGTCGTGGATTTCCTCGCAGGCTCCTTCTCGCGTGATCCAAAGGGCGGGATCCATTTGGCGCAAATCCAATGTCCGCGAGTAGCTGCGCAAGGTCTTCTGGTACTTCTTGTTGAAATATTCGTGGAAGTACGACATCGCCAGTTCGCGCAAGGTGCGGTAGACCGGATCGCGATAGCGCAGCGGCGCGCCGTTTGTTTTGGAAATCGCGCCCCAGCAACCCTTGCGGCGGAATACGGCGATCACGTGCGGGTAGTCGCTCAGGTCGCAATCGAGGTGGATCAGCAGCGGGGGGTCGCCGTGAACCCATAGCGCGCAGGCCGCGAGGAAGGCGCCCTCGATGCAATGCGCCCGGCGCTGGCGAAGCACTTCGCGCACGGAGAGGATGGTTTCACCGTCCAGTTCGTGATTGATCGGGATGGCGTTTAGATAGGCTTGAATTTTTTGCGGGGTATCGAGCCGCTCCAGCACGGCGCGTTCGCGCTTCGACAATCCCGGCGCGCGGCGACTGAAAGCGGGTCTTTTCGCGAGGCGGCTCATAGTCCCGGCATGTTATACCCGGACGGCAATGCGGTCGCCAGCCGATCACGCCATCGATTGCGCCTCGCCGGTTTGCAGTGCGTTGCGCAAGGCGGTGAAGCGCCGGCGATATTGCGCCGGCGTGAGATGGACATTGCGCCGGAACAGCCGGCTGAAGAAACCGGCGTCTTCATAGCCGACCTGTTTGGCAATCGCCTCGATGCCATCGGTTCCCGACTCCAGCCTGCGCTTGGCTTCCTCGAGCCGCAGCGCATGCACGTATTCCAGCGGCGACATCCCGGTCGCCTGCTGAAATCGCCTCTTGAAAGAGCGCTCTGCCATGGTGCTCAACCGGACCATCGACATGACCGGGGAGGTTTCCTGATAATGATCGGCGATCCATGTCTGGATTTGCGCGATGCGCGCATCGTCCACCTGGCGCGAGCGCGCCAGCCGCGCGAAAGGCTGCTGCCCGATTTCGTGCCAGTCGATGAGGTTGCGCCTGGCTACTTGCATTGCCGTGGCCAGGCCGCCTACGCGCGCGATCAGGAATAGCACGAGGTCCACCCAGGATGTCCCCCCCGCTCGCCATGACCAGGCGCTGCGCTTCTCCCGACACCACCAACGCGCGGCCGGTCTGCAGCTTGATTTCCGGGTGGTGTTTACGCATTGCGGTGCCGTATTCCCAGTGGGTGGTCGCCTCGAAGCCGTTCAGCAGGCCGGTCTCTGCCAGCAACATTGCTCCGGAGCCGGCGGAAGCGATGGTCGCTCCGCCCGCATAACAGTTTTGCAACCAGGCAACCTCGTTCCCGAAAACACCGGCCAGCGCCTGTTCCGGGGGCACGAGCAGATCAGGAATGCAAACGATGTCGGGCTGAGGACAATCCGCCAACCGCATCTGCGGGGTGATGCGCACCGCGCGTTGGCTGCGACAAACGAATCCGCCTGCGCCGAAACGATCACGGGACGAACGACGCTCGAGGTTGCATGGCCTTCCATAATCACGCGCCAGTCGCGGCCAGCCGACATGAACATGTCGTACATGCCGAACACGACGGAAGCGACTGAGTCGCGCGAGGCAAGGATGGCGACGCTTGCGGGGCTCGCCGGTAGAGCCGTATTGTTCATTTTGATATTCCGTCCCGCGGAGTCTTGTTGATGGGTGGACACCGATAGCGGCGCAGGGTTCGGCAATTAAGGCGCCTGTAGTGTTTCGGCGACAATTCGCTTGTTTCACCAAGGTGTTTCACCATGGAAGGTCCAATGAAATTTGAAACCAGCCGGCTGCCTGACCTGCCTGACATCGTCGCACCCGACGGGTCGGATGTGCGCATCCTGCTGAAAACGTTGCGCGGAAGCATGGCGCATTTCGAACTTGCCGGCGGCTGTGCTTCCGACCCGATCTATCATCGCGCCGTGGACGAAATCTGGTTCGTCCTGTCCGGCCGCGGCGAGATGTGGCGTATCGCGCAAGGGCAGGAAGAAGTGGTGGCGCTCGAGCCGGGAGTCTGCGTCACGATTCCGGCGGGCACGCATTTTCAGTTTCGCGCGATGGGCGGCGCGGCCCTCGCGGCGGTCGGCGTGACCATGCCGCCATGGCCGGGCCCGGCGGAGGCCGTACCGGTACCGGGGAAGTGGCCCGGGTCGCCCCGCTGACGTCAGGCGCGTCGCGCCGATCCGCTCTTGCGGATCGGATCACTCGTGCAGTCAGGAAAGCGCGATGAGGACAGGCTGGTGGTCGGATGCCTGCGTGTGCAGATCGACTCTCACTTCACGCACCTGCGACGCAAGGTCGGCGGTAAGGAAAACAAAGTCGCAGCAATAAGGCCGTTTGGCCCAGCTATTCTCGTGGACCCCGGCGGTAGGTGAATGCGGCTCCGCGGGATGCGCAAGCGTCCACGCGTCGACGAACGATGCGCCGGCGGGTTGCGTCATCCTGCGGTATCCCGGGTCCTGCGGTTTGAAATTGAAATCGCCAGTCAGAATCGCCGAGGCGGGCCGCGGCCGCGCATGGAAAGGCTGGCCAGAATCGTTTTGAACACGCGTTACGGATGCTTGATCGCAGGCTTCCCGATGCAACACGTGCAGCGCCTCGACTTGCGCCATGCGCTGCATCGCGGAGTAATACTCGAGGTGCATCGTCACGATGCGCACCGGTCCCCACAGTGCCTGCACCACCGCTTCAACGGCGATGCGCTGCATGCTTTTGACCCCGGGATCGGCGGGCCAGGGAAGCAGATGACGATAGACCTGAACGACGGGCAGGCGTGAAAGGATCAGATTGCCGAACAGACTGCGGCCGCCTTTGCCGTCATCGACATCCGTGCCGGCGCCATAGTGCGCGCTGTAGCCGGGCAGGGCGGCCGACAATTCCGCAACCTGGTCTTCGCCGCCGCTGCCGTCCAGACCGGGGAAATTCACCGCAACTTCCTGCAGGCAGAGCACATCGAAGTCCGCCATCGAGCGTGCCGTCCTCACAATGCGCGCGGGATCGACTTTCGCGTCGATGCCGCGGCACCATTGCACGTTCCAGGTTATCAATTTCAATCAGATTCTCCCCCAACGGATTTCAGGATAGTTGCTCACCACAAAGGCGCACAGAGCACAAAGGAGGATGAATCATTCTTGACGCGAATGTTAACTCAGTGAGGTAAGCCCCCCGGCTTTGCCGGGGGACTCACCAAGGTTTGACCTATACGACGGTCATT
>JAYVMZ010000393.1:0-3936 GCA_043758735.1 Betaproteobacteria bacterium | reverse complement strand
GCCGCGATCCTCGGTGCGGGCGCCGCGCCCGCCAAGCGTATAGCGATCGTCCCGCGAACGGATCACGCCTTCCGTATCGAGGTAGATTTTCGTGGTCTGCGTGTTTCCGGAACTCGACGACAGACCGGCGTTGATGTGGCCGGTGACTTTAGCGCCTTCTCCCGACACTTCCGCGGAAGGATTGATGAAACGCAGCTTCGCGAGCGGAGTTGGCGCGCTTGTCAGTTCGCCCGAAGTGACGATGACCATGCCGTCCTCCGTTGGCCGCATCGTGCCGCTCAGTTTGCTGCCGTCTTCGAAATACACCGCAACCGGGCCATCGGCCGAGATGCGGCGGATATCGGCCCACTTGACCGTCACGTCGCCCGCATAAGAGGTGGCAAGCACCAGCGTTTCGCTTTCCTTATTCGATGGGTAAGCCGCGCCGCCTTTCTGGCAGAATGGCGTGCGCGCTCGACGACAGAAGTCGGAAACCGGGAGAAAAACCAACAATGAATCAGCGCCTGCTTGCCCTTGCCCTGTGCCTCATGCCGCAATTTTCGAATGCGGCAGACGAGCCCATTCCCATCGAGCAGGAGCCGCGGCACAAGCTGGTCTTCGCCAACGAGCACGTGCGCTATTTCGACGTCGAGCTCGAGCCCGGTTACGAATCGCGCTATCACTGGCATCGCAGCGACGGGGTATTCGTGAACATTTCGTCCGCGCCCACCATCGCGCAGGATCTGGACAAGGAACCGGTCAGGCGCGGCGAACGCGCGATCGGCGAGACCTACTACATCGACTACGGCGCGAAACCGAAGGCGCATCGCGTCAGCAATCCCGGCACGACACCGTATCACGTCATCGACACCGAGATCCTCGGCGGATGCGGGAAATCGGGTCCGGTTGCGGAAGGTCCGAACCAGGCTTTGCTGATCGACAACGCGCGCGTGTTCGTGACCCGCATCCTCCTGCATCCGGGCGAAAGCACCGAACTTTATGCCCCTTGCGGCATGCTGGTGTCGGTCTCGGGCGGCAACATCTCGCTGGACGGAGAAAGCGTCGACTTGCGGCCCGCCGCATTCAAATGGCGCCTGCAGGACCAGGCCATCAAACTCGTCAACACCGGGAAATTCGTATTCCACGGCGTCGACATCCGACTCAAGTAGGACGGACCCGTCACGCATGAATAACGACCGCAAGAACGTCGTCGCGCTTGCCGCATGCCAGGCTTTGCTGGTCATGAACAACGCGACGATGATTTCCATCGGCACGCTGGCGGCAGATACGCTCGCCACGAACAAGATGCTGGTGACGATTCCAGCCACCGCGTACATCATCGGCGGCGGGCTGACCACCCTGCCGATTTCGCTGTTCATGAAACGCCATGGCCGCCGTGCCGGCTTCATGGTCGGCTGCCTGTTCGGCATGATCGGCGGGGCGCTTGCCACTGCCGCCATGCTCGCGCACAGTTTCTGGATGCTATGCCTGGCGGCACTGGTCGCCGGCGTCTACACGGGATCGGGCGGCTTCTACCGCTTCGCCGTGGCGGACAGCCTTGCGGTAAATGCACGCAGCAAAGCGATTTCCCTGGTACTGGCCGGCGGCATCGTCGGCGGCTTCTTCGGTCCGGAGAGCAGCAAGCTCACCAAGGATCTGCTCGATACTCTCTTCGCCGGGACCTTCCTGACGCTCGTCGTATTGGCCGCCATCGCCATGCTGATCCTGCGCCGCCTGGATTTGCCCCGGCCTTCGCTCGAGGAACAGCATGGCAGCATGCGCCCGCTGTCGGCGATCGTGCGCCAGCCGGTGTTCATCGTCGCCGCGCTCGGCGGCATCACGGCCTACGGCGTGATGAACCTGCTGATGGCCGCCACGCCGCTGGCCATGAAAATGTGCTCACATCCTTATGGCGCCGCGATGCTGGTGATCGAATGGCACATCATCGCGATGTTTGCGCCGGCGTTCGGCGCCGGCTGGGTGATCTCGCGAATCGGCACATTACCGGTCATGTTCGGCGGCGTTCTTCTCAACGTCACTGCGATCACCATTGCGATTTCCAGCACGACGGTAAGCGCATTCTGGTTGTCGATGGTGCTCGTCGGCGTGGGCTGGTGCTTCCTGTTCGTCGGCGGCACGACGTTGCTGACCGAGGCCTATGCCCCCGCCGAAAAAGCAAAGACCCAGGGCATGAATGACCTGCTGATCTACCTGACCATGGGCGCAACCTCGCTGACATCGGGCGCGATCCTTTACGGATTCGGCTGGAACACACTGAATCTCACGGCACTGCCGCTGCTGGCAATCACCGCCACGGCTATCCTCTGGCTCGCCACGATCCGGCGCGGTGGCCGGCCCGCCGTCGCATCCGGCGCCGCATGACGCTCAGGCTCAGCGTCCTCGACCAGTCTCCGATCATCAGCAGCGGCACGGCCGCCGATGCATTGCGAGCGACCGTCGCGCTGGCGCAACGCGCCGACCAGCTTGGCTTCCATCGCTACTGGCTCGCGGAACACCACAATATGCGCGGGCTTGCCGATCCTTGCCCGGAGATCCTCGTCGGCCACGTTGCGGCCGCGACGCAGAATATCCGCGTCGGCACCGGCGGCGTCATGCTGCCGTACTACAGTCCGCTGAAAGTCGCCGAAGTGTTCCGCATGCACGAAGCCCTGCACCCACGCCGCATCGACCTCGGCATGGGCCGCGCGCCCGGCGGCGATCGCATGACCGCGAACGCAATGAACGCGCAGGCCTTCGACGACATGGAAGGGTTTCCGCGGCAAGTCATGGAAGTCGTCGGCTGGCTCGACCGTACGCTGCCGGAAGAGCATCCCTACGCAACCGTGCAGGCCATGCCGGCGGGACTGAGTTCGCCGGAAGTCTGGCTGCTCGGCTCTTCCGATTACAGCGGCGCGCTGGCGGCCTATCTTGGCCTGCGTTTCGCCTTCGCACATTTCATCAATGCTCACGGTGGCCACGCGGTCGCCCAGACTTACCGCAGGGATTTCCGCCCTTCGCTGCGCGAATCCACGCCCTACTCGATGGTGTGTGTGTTCGCGCTGTGCGCGGAAACCGAGGCCGACGCGCAGCGGCTTGCGGCCAGCATCGACCATCGCCGGCTGCTGATGGCCATCGGCCGCGAAGCACCGATCGCAACCGTCGAGGAAGCCCGGGCTTATCCCTACACGGACCGCGACCGCGCGATCATCGAACGCGAAAGGTCGCGCGCGGTCATAGGGACCCCGGACAAGGTAAAAGCAAGGCTGATGGAAATTGCGGACGGCTATGCGGCCGATGAACTCATGATCATTACCATCACCGGCGACTACGCGAGCAGGATGAGGTCTTACGAATTGCTAGCCGCCGAATTCGCGCTCGATCCGGCCGAAAGTACAGCCGCTTGAAACCGGAAATCCCCGCCGGCGAGCGTTCTTTAGTTCTCGGCCTCGCCGCCATCCAGTTCACCCACATCATGGATTTCATGATCATGATGCCGCTCGGTCCGCAATTGATGCGGGTCATGCTGATCTCGCCGCAGCAGTTCGGGATTCTGGTTTCGGCGTACACGCTGACCGCGGCGATCGCGGCGTTGGCGATGGCGTTTTATACGGACCGCTTCGACCGCCGGCAAACCCTGCTGTTTCTCTATGCGGGTTTCGTTATCTCGACGCTGCTGTGCGGAATCGCGCCGGGCTATAACGAATTGCTGACCGCGCGCGCGGTCGCTGGCGCCTTCGGCGGCGTGGCGGGAGCGACCGTGCATTCCATGCATCGGTGATGCGATCCCCGAGAACCGGCGGGGCGCGGCGACCGGCGTGATCATGTCCGCCTTTGCGCTGTCCTCGATCATCGGCGTCCCGATCGGGCTGGTGCTTGCCGCGCATTTCTCCTGGCGCGCGCCGTCAGCAATTCGTTATAGCCTGGCGCAATCCCGCACAGCAGCGTCGAGAGGACGAA
>JAYVMZ010000392.1:0-6930 GCA_043758735.1 Betaproteobacteria bacterium | reverse complement strand
ACAACCCCCAGCAATTCCTCGTAATCCAGCTTGTGGACCCGGCGCCGCGCTGCCGCGATGCCGGCCAATGCGTTGCGGTTGCGTCCGCGCGACCGGATGAAATTCGCCACCTCGGACTCGCCGCGACCCTGGTCCACGACCTGATCCACCACACCCATCGCCAGCATATCATCAGCACTATAGAGTCGGCCACTGGAGATCAGTTGCTCGGTCACGCGTTTGCCGACCTTGCGTTCCAGGAAGGAATAGGCGCCCATCCCGGGGAACAGGTTGAACAGGATCTCGGGGAAGCCGAAGCGGGATTGGCGCTCGGCGACGATCACGTCGGACGACAAGGCGGCCTCGAATCCGCCGCCCAGGCACTCGCCCTGAACCAGTGAAATCGTCGTAATCGGCAGTCCGTGGCCCATGTAGTTGCGGTACAGGACATCCACGCAGGCGCGGCCGTATTCCAGCAAACCTTCGCGATCATGGGTATCGATCAGCCGGGTGAACAGGTTAAGGTCGCCCCCCAGGTTGAAGACACCCGGCGCCTTGGACGCCAGAACGGCGTATTCCAGGGGCATGCGTTCGCCCTGGCAGTCGATCGCCCCGCCGCTGTGGGCCATGAACTGGCAGTACCGGCTGAGGTCCTGCAGTAGTTCGGGATTGAAATTCGGCCTTGGGGTGGGCCTCCATCGCAGCCACATCGCGTGCTGGTCCCTGTCGTAGAGGGATGACAGCTGCTCGGAGAAAAAGTATTCGGTGGTCGGAGCGACAGACGTCTGTGCGCCTGCTGAGGCGGGAACGAGCAGTTCCTGCGGGACATTCATGTCCATTTTAGTTCTCCCTGTGCGAGTGGTTTGAAGTTTGCCTTGAACACCGCCTCGAACTTCCCCCTGGGACGGTTTTCGCTTCGACTCTAGACGAAAGGAGAAGCGAAAACAAATCTAACACTCTGATAGGTTTGCCTTTTTTTCTTTGTTGTCAATGTGTTGCATTAACTTGTCCTTGTAAAGCGACAAAAACTTCGCAATTTTTTGAAAAGGAGCCTGTAATGACATCTGCGTAAGTGATTTAATACTGTTATCCAAGTCATGGATTCGCTTGCCATATGGGCAGGCCATAACGACACCGACTCCCGGTCGCGATTTCCGATGCCGTTCCTGATCCGCCTGCTCTTGCGAGTGCTATTCCGTGTCCGCGTTCTTGGCGACCTGGCGCCGTTCGGACACGCGGATCGCCTGCTGATCGTCGCCAATCACCATTCCCGCCTCGACGCCGTGATGCTGGCGCTGTTCCTGCCGCGCAATCCTGTCGTCGTCGTGCCGCCGGATGAAACCGGAGGCTGGTTAACGCACTGGCTGCTGGGCCATGTTCGCCACGAGCGACTGGACCTCAACAATCCATTGAGCATGAAACGGGTGCTCCGCCTGCTGCGCGCCGGACATCCGGTGGTGCTTTTCCCAGAGGGGCGCATGATGGATAACGGCGCCGTCATGAAAATCTATCCCGTGCCCGCGCTGATCGCCCTGAAAAGCGGGGCCAGCGTGCTGCCGGTGCACGTGGAAGGGGCGGCGCAGTGGTTCAGCCGCTCCGGTTCGGCGTCACTGCCGGGAAGATGGTTGCCCTCGATTACCCTGCGGGTGTTTTCTCCCACCCGCATCGACGGCGGCCCAGCCGGCAGCGCGCGGCGGCGCCGCGCCTTCGCCACGCGCAGACTGGCCACGGTCATGCAGACGATGGCGGTGCAATCGCACGCCAACAAGCCATTGTTCGAATGCTTTTTGGATGCGCTTTCGGCGCACGGCCGCAAGGCCCTGCTCATGGAAGACCAAAGCGACAAGCCATACAGCTACGGGGATATCCTGCGCATGAGCCTGGCGCTGTCACGCCCGCTGCGGCGGCTGACTGCCGACCGCGAAAATATCGGCATCCTGTTGCCGAACGCGGTCAGTGCCGTGGCGGTGATAATGGCTTTGTCGGCCATCCGGCGTGTTCCCGCCATTTTCAATTATTCGGCCGGCCCGCTGGCAGTGGAAAGCGCGCGTGTCGCGGCGGACGTGCGCACCGTGATCACGTCGCGCCGCTTCATCGAGCAGGCGCACCTGCAGTCGCTGCTGGACGCTTTGCCAGGTTGCGCCCTTATCTATCTCGAGGATTTTCGCAGCCAGTTCGGCTTTGCCGACAAACTCTGGTTAATCGGGTTTGCCATGCGCATGCCGAGGTTGGCCATTGCCCGGCAATCGACACTGGATCCCGCGGTTGTGCTGTTCACTTCCGGCTCGGAGGATCGACCCAAGGGCGTGGTGCTCTCGCACCACGCAATCGTCGCCAATGTCGCGCAGATCCGCGCGGTGTTCGATTTTTCGCCGACAGACAAGGTGCTCAATCCGCTGCCGCTGTATCACGCCTACAGTTTTACCGCCGGCGTGATTCTGCCGCTGATCACCGGCACACGCGTGAACCTGTTCGTCTCGCCGCTGCGCTATCGGGCGATTCCCGAAGTCGCCTATAAACGCAACTGCACCATTCTTTACGGGACCAGCACCTTCCTGTCGTTCTATGCGCGCTATGCCAACCCGATGGATTTCAGCAGACTGCGGTACGTGATTTCCGGCGGGGAAAAGCTGTCCCCGGAAGTTTCGAGGGTGTGGATGGAAAAATTCGGCGTGCGCATCATGGAGGGCTACGGCTCGACCGAGTGCGCGCCGGTGATTTCGCTGGCCACGCCCGCCGCCTACCGCCGCGGCACAGTGGGCACTTTCCTGCCCGGCGTCGAATACCGCATCGAACCGATGGACGGCATCGACAATGGCGGCGTGCTGCATGTACGCGGGCCCAACCTGATGCTGGGCTATTACCGCTACCAGAATCCGGGGGTGATCGAGGCGCCAAAGTCCTCGGTCGGTGAAGGCTGGTATGACACCGGCGACGTCGTCGATGTCAATCACGACGGATTGGTCTCGATTTCCGGGCGCGTGAAGCGTTTCGCCAAGATCGCCGGGGAGATGGTGTCCCTCGACATGATCGAGCATGTCGCCCGTGAAGCGTCTCCCGATTTCCATCACGCGGCGGTGCTCAACGTGCAGGATTTCGGCGGCGAGACCACCGTGTTGTTTACCACCGATTCCCGCCTTACGCGCTGTCGCCTGTTGGAGGCGGCCAAGCAATTGGGTACGCATGATCTCTCGGTCGCCCGGCGGCTGGTGCCGATCAGGGAACTGCCACTGCTGGCATCCGGCAAGATCGACTACATCACACTCAAGACGTTGATCGAAGGCGATGCCGTCAAACGCCTGCTCGCCGCCGCCATGCTGGCGCCCCAGGAAGCCGACTCACCTCCCGCTCCTCTTTAGGGCTCTACAGCCAGGCCAAGTTATCACCGCAAAGACACAAAGGCGCAAAGGAAACGCAACGGAGGGCGGAACAAGAAAAGCATCGATTAGATAAGCGTTATTTTCGACAGTCATTGCGGCCAGCGATGGTAATGTCAAACCCTTCCGCATCCTCCCAGGCACGCTGGTTTTCACATGCCACCGGAACTCCTGTTTCGTTTTCCTCTGCGTTTCCATTGCGCCTTTGCGGTGAAGGGATAGGTTATTTCGAGTAAGTAACGCGGTAGACGGCGCTGGCGGTGTCGTCGGAAATCAGCATCGAACCGTCAGGCATGACGAGCAAATCCACCGGCCGGCCCCACGCACGTTCGTTTTCCATCCAGCCGGTGGCAAATTCCTCGACCTTGTCGACGGTCTTGCGGTCCTCCTTGAGCGTGACCATCATCACGCGATAGCCGTTCTTTTTGCTGCGGTTCCATGAGCCGTGCTGCGCGATGAAGATGCGGTTCCTGTATTCCGCCGGAAACATTTTCCCCGAGTAGAAGCGCAACCCATCGGGAGCGACGTGGCCGCCCTGCTTCAACGCCGGCGCGGTGAATTCGCTGCACTTGCGCTTCGAGCCGTACTCCGGATCGGGGGTGTCGCCCTGGTGGCAATACGGAAAGCCGAAATGCATGCCGGCTTTGGGCGCATGGTTCAGTTCGCAGGACGGCATGTCGTCGCCCATCATGTCGCGGCCGTGGTCGTTGAACCACAACTCCTTCGTGTTCGGATCCCAGTCGAAACCCACCGTGTTGCGGATGCCCCGCGCGAACACTTCGTACTGGCTGCCGTCGGGCTTCATGCGGTGGAGGGCGGCGTAGACGTCGGGATCGGCCTCGCAAATGTTGCAGGGTGCGCCGACCGGCACATAGAGCCAGCCGTCCGGACCGAAGGCGATGAATTTCCAGCCGTGATGGCCGTCTCGGGGAAGCTTGTCGAATACGACCACGGGTTTTAGCGGCTTTTTCAAATTCGCTTCGATGTTGTCGAAACGCAGGATGCGGTTGATTTCGGCGACATAGAGCGCGCCGTCGCGGAAGGCCACCCCGTTGGGCGCATTCAAGCCCTCGGCGATGGTGATGACTTCCGCCTTGCCGTCTCCATTGACGTCCGCCAGCGCGTAGACCGAATCGGAGCGTGTGCCGACGAAAACGGTTCCTTTGTCGCCCAGCGCCAGCGAGCGGGCATTCTCGACCTTGTCGGCAAAGACCTCGACCTTGAAGCCGGGCGGCAGTTTGATGCGCTCGACGGGCGGTGCGGCCACGGCGACGCCGGCAATGCAGGCGGCAGCCAGGGCCAGGGCGGGAAAGTATGGGTTCATGGTTTGGTTCCTTGAATGTAGGCGACGATGCCCGACAGACAGCGGATTGAAGCTGCGGGTTCCAGTCAGCGCCTTGAACGCATAAGATAGCGCCCCTATCTGATTCTATTATCAGTTCGTTGTTACAAAAAATTCACAGGAGAGCAAGCCATGGCCGAAGCCGCCGCCAAAGAGACACTGGGCTTCCAGACCGAAGTCAAACAACTTTTGCAGTTGATGATCCATTCCTTGTACAGCAACAAGGAGATCTTCCTGCGGGAACTCATTTCCAACGCGTCGGATGCCTGCGACAAGCTGCGCTTCGAGGCGCTGACCGATGCCAGCCTGTTCGAGGACGACGCCGACCTGAAGATCCGTGTTTCCTTCGACCGTGCCACGCGCAGCGTGACCATTTCCGATAACGGCATCGGCATGTCGCGCCAGGAGGTCATCGACAACATCGGCACCATCGCCAAGTCCGGCACGCGCGAATTCTTCGGGCGGCTTACCGGCGACCAGGCCAAGGATGCCAACCTGATCGGGCAGTTCGGCGTGGGCTTCTATTCCTCGTTCATCGTGGCTGACAAGGTCACGTTGCTCACCCGGCGGGCCGGACTCGGCAAGCACGAGGGCGTGCGCTGGGAATCGCGCGGCGAAGGCGACTACACCATCGAGGCGGCGGAAAAGCCGGGCCGCGGGACCGAAGTCACGCTACATCTGCGCGAAAGCGAGGATGAATTGCTCGAAGGTTTTCGCCTGCAGTCGATCATCCGCAAGTACTCCGACCACATCTCGCTGCCCATCCTGATGAGAAAGCAGGAATGGGACAAGGACAAGGCCGAACACGTCACCCTGGACGAAGAAGAAAAGGTCAACCAGGCATCCGCATTATGGGCGCGGCCGAAATCGGAAATCACCGAAGAGCAGTACCGCGAGTTCTACAAGCATGTCGGCCACGATTTCGACGCGCCGCTGGCCTGGGTGCATGCGAAAGTCGAAGGTAAATCCGAGTACACCCAGTTGCTGTACGTTCCTGCGCGCGCACCGTTCGACCTGTGGGACCGCGATCACCGCCATGGCGTCAAGCTGTACGTACGTCGCGTCTTCATCATGGACGACGCCGACCAATTGCTGCCCAACTATCTGCGCTTCGTGCGCGGCGTGGTGGATTCGAGCGACCTGCCGCTGAACGTGTCGCGTGAAATCCTGCAGGAATCGAAGGATGTCGAGACCATTCGCAAGGGTTGTGTGAACAAGGTGCTCGGCCTGCTCGAGGACCTGGCGGAAAACCAGAAGGAAAAATACGCGACCGTCTGGAAGGAATTCGGCCGCGTGCTGAAGGAAGGCGTCGGCGAGGACTACGGGAACAAAGAGCGCATCGCGAAACTTCTGCGCTTCGCCTCGACGCAAGTCGACACCGATGAGCAAAGCGTTGGCCTGGCGGACTACGCGTCACGCATGAAGGACGGTCAGGAAAAAATCTATTACATCACCGCCGACAGTTTCGCCGCCGCGAAGAACAGCCCGCATCTGGAGATCTTCCGCAAGAAGGGCATCGAAGTGCTGCTGCTGTCCGACCGCGTGGACGAATGGGTGGGCTCGAACCTGAACGAGTTCGATGGCAAGCCGCTGGCGTCGGTGGCCAAGGGCGACCTCGACCTGGGTAAGCTCGCCGATGAAGACAAGAAAGAGCAGGAGAAGGAAGCCGGCGAGTACAAGGACCTGACCGAAAAGATCAGTAAAAACCTGGGTGACCGGGTGAAGCAGGTGCGCGTGACGTTCCGGCTGACGGCTTCACCCGCCTGCCTGGTCGCGGAAGAGCACGGCATGAGCGCCAACCTCGAGCGCATGCTCAAATCCGCCGGCCAGCAGGTACCCCGCAGCAAACCCATCCTGGAAATCAATCCACATCATCCGTTGGTGCAACGCCTGAAAGGCGAGGCCGACGAAACGCGCTTCGGCGACTGGAGCCACATCCTGTTCGACCAGGCACTGCTGGCCGAAGGCGGGCAGCTCGACGATCCGGCGACGTTCGTGAAGAGGCTCAATGACCTGATGCTCGCCATGTTCGGCGACAAATCCTGAATGATTTTTGCATCGGAACGAGCACCGCCTCGCCCGTCACGAGTGACGGGCGCAACGTTTATTGATTGAAAAATGTCCACGGGGTTGGAAATTCCGGTTCATCCCGCGCGCGCGCGGGGAACACATTTTACGTGCGGTATTTTACAGGGCACGGGTCGGTTCATCCCCGCGCGCGCGGGGAACACC
>JAYVMZ010000391.1:0-5747 GCA_043758735.1 Betaproteobacteria bacterium | reverse complement strand
GGCGGGCTGCTGGCGGGGGTGATGTACTCGCTGGTGGCGCTGGGCTTCGTGCTGATCTACAAGGCGTCGGGCGTGTTCAACTTCGCGCAGGGCGCGATGGTGTTTTTTGCCGCGCTGACGTTCGTGGGATTACAGGAAAAATTCGGCCTGCCGTTCTGGGGTGCGTTCGTGCTCGCCTTGGCGGCGATGGTCGTGCTGGGCATCCTGACCGAGCGCATCGTGCTGCGCCCGCTGGTCAACCAGCCGCAGATCACCCTGTTCATGGCCACCATCGGCCTGTCGTTCTTCATCGAAGGCCTCGCGCAGTTGATCTGGGGTACCAACGTGCGCCGGCTCGACATCGGCATCAAGGATGAGCCGATAGCGGCCGTGCTCGAACGTTTCGACATGGCGATCAGCAGTTTCGATCTGGCCGCCGCACTCGTGGCCGGCGTTTTGGTGACTGTACTCGCGGTATTTTTCCAGGTAACCCGCGTCGGACGCGCGCTGCGCGCGGTGGCGGACGATCACCAGGCCGCGCTGGCGGTCGGCATTCCACTGAAGCAGATCTGGGCGATCGTTTGGTCGGTCGCCGGCTTCGTGGCATTGGTCGCGGGTCTGATGTGGGGCGCGCGCAACGGCGTGCAGTACGCGCTGACATTCGTGGCGCTGAAAGCGCTGCCCGTGCTCATCCTCGGCGGTTTCGAATCCGTGCTCGGCGCAATCGTCGGCGGCCTCATCATCGGCGCGCTGGAAAAACTCGCTGAGGTCTATCTCGGCCCGCACATCGGCGGCGGCATCGAAGGCTGGTTTGCTTACATGATGGCGCTGCTGTTCCTGCTGATCCGTCCCGAAGGGCTCTTCGGCGAAAAACGAATCGATCGGGTTTAGGTGCCGCGCTTTTACCAATCACCATTCACTAATCACCAATCACCGTGTTTTACAGAGAAGCCGGACAGTTCAAAACCACCTACGCCGCGGACCAGGCGTTGTTCCCGATCCGCCAGGATCGCTATGCGCTTCTGGTCATCCTGGCGATCGCCTTCGTCGGCATTCCGCTGTTCTCGAGCAACTACTGGCTGACCGCGTTACTGATCCCGTTTCTGGTGTTTTCGCTGGCTTCGCTCGGATTGAACATTCTCACCGGTTACGCGGGACAACTTTCGCTCGGCACGGCGGCGTTCATGGCGGTGGGCGCGGTTGCGGCATACAACTTCCAGCTGCGCATTCCCGGCATGCCGATCCTGCTGAGCTTCGTGCTCGGCGGCGGCACGGCTGCGCTGGTCGGCATCCTGTTCGGCCTGCCCAGCCTGCGCATCAAGGGTTTCTACCTCGCCGTCGCGACGCTGGCGGCGCAATTTTTCATTCCCTGGCTGGTGACCAAGGTGAGCTGGTTCTCCAACTACTCCGCCTCGGGTGTGATCAGCGCGCAGCCGATCGTGATCTTGGGCAAGGCCTTCGACACACCGCAGGAGAAATACCTGCTGGTGCTGGCCATCGTCGCGCTGATGGCGTTGATGGCGAAAAACCTCGTGCGCAGCCGCATCGGCCGCGCCTGGATGGCGGTGCGCGACATGGATGTCGCCGCTGAAGTCATCGGCATCCGCATCCTGCGCACCAAGCTGATCGCCTTTGCCGTGAGCTCGTTCTATTGCGGAGTCGCCGGCGCGCTGTACGCATTCGCCTACCTGGGCAGTGTCGAGCCGGACGGATTCAACCTCGATTTGTCCTTCCGCATCCTGTTCATGGTCATCGTCGGCGGGGTTGGCAGCATCCTCGGCTCCTTCCTGGGCGCGGCCTTCATCACGCTGATGCCGATCCTGCTCGAGGTGCTGTTGACGGCAGGCAGCCACGCGTTCAACCTGAACCTCGAGCCGGGCGTTACATCCATGATGCAGTTGCTGGTGTTCGGTGCCCTGATCATTTTCTTCCTGATCGTGGAGCCGCACGGACTGGCGCGTTTGTGGCAAATTACAAAAGAAAAATTGCGGCTTTGGCCCTTCCCGTACTAGGAACGATAACAACGATTTCGGAGGACACGATGAGAGCTTGGAAAAAAACAGTAATCGCGCTGCTCGCCCTTGCCGGTGGCGTCGCGATTGTTCTGCCTGTCGCAGCGCAACAGGCCGGCACACAATTCGTGGGAGTGCTGGGATACCGCGTCGGCCCTTATGGCGCCAACGGCGCCGCCTTCTTCACCGGCTTCCTGGATTACCTGGCACTGGTCAATGAACGAGACGGCGGCATCAATGGCGTCAAGCTTTCCTGGGAGGAATGCGAAACCGAGTACAACAACGCGAAGGGCGTCGAGTGCTATGAACGCCTGAAGACGCGCAACGAAACCGGGCCGACCGCGATCCACCCGATGTCCACCGGCATCACCTATGGCCTGATCGACAGGGCCCCGGCGGACAAGATTCCCCTGATCACCCTGGGCTACGGACGCACGGACGCAACCGATGGCCGCGTATTCCCGTGGGTGTTTCCGATCCTTTCCAACTACTGGGACGCGGCCACCGGCATCATCAAGTTCATCGGTGACAAGGAAGGCGGCAGCGACAAGCTCAAGGGCAAGAAAATCGTGCTGCTGTACCACGACTCCGCCTATGGCAAGGAGCCGCATCCGGTGCTGGAAGCGGAAGCCGCGAAACTCGGCTTCGAATTGAAACTGATTCCCGTGCCGCATCCGGGCAACGAACAGCAATCGCAGTGGCTGCAGATTCGCCAGTACAAGCCCGACTGGGTCATCCTTTGGGGCTGGGGCGTGATGAGCGCCACGGCATTGTCCACTGCGCAGAAGGTTGGCTTCCCGCGCGACAAGATGGTCGGCAACTGGTGGGCCGGTTCGGAGATCGACACCGAAGCCGCCGGTCCGGCGTCGGAGGGCTACTACGCCGCCAGCCTGAACCTCGCGGGCAAGGAATTCGGCGTGGTAAAGGATGTCGAGAAATTCGTCTATGCCAAAGGCAAGGGCGGTGATCCCAAACTGGTCGGCACGGTACTCTGGAACCGCGGCCTCGCCGCGGCGATGTATACGGTTGAAGCCGTGCGCACTGCCCAAGGCAAATTCGGCAAGAAACCGATGACCGGCGAACAGACACGCTGGGGCATCGAAAACCTTAACGTCGACCAGAAGCGACTCGACCAGATCGGCTTCGGCACCATGGTGCCGCCGCTAAAATTGTCCTGCCTGGACCATGGCGGCAGCGGCCTGGTGCGCTTCCAGAAATGGGAGGGCGGCAAGTGGAAACCCGCCTCCGACTGGATGAGCGGCGACAAGGCCATGGTACGCAAGATGGTGGAGGAATCCGCCGCCAAATACGCCACTGAGAAAGGCATCACGGCCGGCTGCATGAAAGG
This sequence comes from Betaproteobacteria bacterium, assembly GCA_043758735.1. Classification (GTDB taxonomy): domain Bacteria; phylum Pseudomonadota; class Gammaproteobacteria; order Burkholderiales; family JACQAP01; genus JACQAP01. Next base: position 2,408 of record JAYVMZ010000391.1, on the reverse strand, counting down.
CTGAAGAAGGCAAAATCTCACCGCAGAGGCGCAGAGGGCGCAGAGGAAAACCAGATGGGGGAATGGATCGAGGTGTCGATATCGAAAAAACCCGTGCGGGTAATGTATTGGCTTCCTTCCATTTTCAAGTTTGGGTTTTCTCTGCGGTGAAAGGGTTCAGCATGACTAGCTCCAGCGCTCCGCTGCTCGCCATCTACAACGTCGAGGTCATCTACGACCACGTGATTCTCGTGTTGAAGGGCGTCTCGCTCGAAGTCAGGGACGGCACGATCGTGGCGCTGCTCGGGGCGAACGGTGCAGGCAAGACGACTACCTTGAAAGCGGTGTCGAACCTGCTTTCTTCCGAGCGCGGCGACGTGACCAAAGGGTCGATCGAATTTCGAGGCCGGCGCATCGACAAACTCACCCCCTGTGAAGTAGTGAAATGCGGCGTGGTGCAGGTCATGGAAGGCCGGCATTGCTTCCAGCACTTGACCGTGGAAGAAAATCTGCTGACGGGCGCCTTCACGCGCAGCGGCAATCGCGCCGCCATCCGCCACGACCTGGAAATGGTTTACCAGTACTTCCCGCGCCTGAAGGAACGCCGCAAAAGCCAGGCTGGCTATACCTCCGGCGGCGAACAGCAGATGACGGCCCTGGGCCGGGCACTGATGGCCAAGCCAAGCATGATCCTGCTCGACGAACCTTCCATGGGGCTCGCGCCGCAGATCGTCGACGAGATATTCGAGATCGTGCGCGGCCTGAACGAAAAGGAAAAAGTGAGCTTCCTGCTAGCTGAGCAGAATACCAATATCGCCTTGCGCCATGCCGACTACGGCTACATTCTGGAGAACGGCCGCATCGTCATGAACGGCCCCGCCGCCGACCTCGCCAGCAACGAAGACGTCAAGGAGTTCTATCTCGGCCTGTCGACTGCTGGACGCAAGAGTTTCCGCGACGCCAAGCATTACCGCCGCCGCAAGAGATGGCTTGCCTGACGGCCGAGAGGCGTTAGGCGTAAGGCGTGAGGCGGCCCCCGTGCATGGCTTTCACGCTTTACGCCTCACCCCTCACGCCTCACCGATGTCATGGACTACTACGACGATTTGGAAACGCGAGATCCGGAACAACGCGAGCGCGCGGTGTTCGGCGCGCTGCCGGGACAGATCCGGCATGCGAAAGCGAATACGGTCTACTTTGCGCGCCTGCTGCGCGATATCGATCCAGACTCGATTCGTGATCGCAAGGCGCTGGCCGGTCTGCCGGTCACACGCAAATCCGATTTGATCGCCTTGCAGAAGGAATCGCCGCCGTTCGCCGGCATGACTGCGCTTGCGACAGGTCATCTCGGCAGAGTATTTTCCTCCCCCGGCCCGATCTACGACCCGCAGGGTGCGCGCGGGGATTTCTGGCGCTTTGGCCGCGCGTTGTTCGCCGCCGGTTTCCGGCGCGGCGATCTCGTACACAACACGTTCTCGTATCACTTCACGCCAGCCGGTTTCATGATGGACCTGGCCGCCCAAGCTGTTGGCTGTGCGGTCTTCCCCGCAGGGGTCGGACAAACGGAAATGCAGGTTGCCGCCATTGCCGACCTCAAACCGAACGGCTATGCCGGCACGCCTTCATTCCTGAAAATCCTCCTGGAGAAAGCGGACGAATTGAAGGTCGACATTGGCAGTCTGAAAAAAGCCAGTGTGTCGGGCGAAGCCCTGCTGCCCCCGGTGCGCGAATTGCTGAAAGCCCGTGGTATCGAGGTGCGCCAGTCATACGGCTCGGCGGACCTGGGATTGATCGCCTACGAAACCGAACCGATGGGCGGGCTTGTCGTCGACGAAGGCGTCATCGTGGAAATCCTGCGTCCAGGCACCGGCGACCCGGTTGCGGAGGGAGAAGTCGGCGAAGTCGTCGTCACCACGCTATGCAGTGAGTATCCGCTGATCCGTTTCGCCACCGGCGATCTGTCCGCGATTGCGGCGGGAAGGAGCGCCTGCGGACGCACCAACATGCGCATCAAGGGATGGATGGGCCGCGCCGATCAAACAACGAAGGTCAAGGGTATGTTCGTGCATCCCTCCCAGATCGACCAGGTCGTCAAACGCCATCCCGAAATCCTGAAAGCCCGCCTGAGCGTGGAGCACGACGCCGAGCGCAACGACCGCATGCGCCTGCGCTGCGAAGTACGCAGCCGCAGCGACGCACGCTCGCAAGCCATCGCCGACAGCGTGCGCGATGTCTGCAAGCTGCGCTGCGAAATCGAATTCGCCGACATCGGCTCGTTGCCTAACGACGGTAAAGTCATCGAAGACTTACGAAAATATGACTAGAACGAACCGTGCTTATCGGGTTGTCACACACACTTACTGGATGTAGTGTGTCGCGACTTCGCGGCGTAGAGTTCGGCGTAAGTTGGCGCGGTGACATCGCCGGCA
>JAYVMZ010000390.1:0-4932 GCA_043758735.1 Betaproteobacteria bacterium | reverse complement strand
TGCGGATGAATAGCGGACCATAGTGACCGAAGTCCGCCGGCCACCAGTCCTGCGAATCGGTCATCAGCGTCGCAAGGTCCTTCTTCACGGCGGCGAAATTGAGGGTCTCGAACTCCTTGGCATAGTCGAAATTTTCGCCCATTGGATCGGACTTCGAGGAATGCTGGTTCAACAGATCCAGCCGCAGCTGGTTCGGCCACCAGTCGCGATTTGACGTACCGCCGCCGGCGGTGTGATTGAACGGGCACTTGGCTTCGTTTGACATGGTTTTTCTACCTTTGGTTGTTTGCACTCAACGATCCGGTCCGGTCTGAGGGCCCGAATACTGATAACTAACTTTGTTCTTGCTGACGGCGCTCAGTGATGCGCCAGCTTTTCGATTATCCGTCACTCCCGCATCGATACCGGGCCGCGCGGGCCCGCGGAAAGCGAGTTCTGTTTGTCGCCCACCGGCATGCCTGAGGACGGTGTCGGAAATTGTCGGTCAGTCACGGGATTTTCCCTCATGGTCGATTGGTGGTCACCAGATTTCGGGCAACGCCGCGAAGAGTTTCGTCAGATCTTCGACCGTCTGTCGTACGCGCTGTTGCATGTGATGGTCTCCGGCTAGCCGCAATCGGCGTTGAGTGGTGATGCTCCGGTTTTCTGACCGATCGATCCAATCGATTGTTTTAATTTAATCGATAGCCAATGGCTATCTGGCAGGGCTAGCCTTCGCGGACCGGAAGGTCGAGGAAGGTCACGCCGGCCAGCGGCGAAGCGAGGATGCTCTGGCGCAGGAGATCGATCGCGCGCACGCGCGGATAGCTTTTGCGCCAGGCCAGCACGACACGGCGGTCCGGAATCGGACGGGTAAACGGAATGTAGCGCAGCAGACCCGGTTTCTCGGAAGCGTTGATCGAGCTGCTCGGCAGTACCGTAACGCCGACTCCCGAAGCGACCATGTGCCGGATGGTTTCGAGAGAGCTTCCTTCGACTGTCTGCTGCAACGAGCCGGGCACGGCGCTCCCGCGGTTGAGCGCCGGGCAGGCATTGAGGACGTGGTCGCGGAAGCAATGCCCGCTGCCGAGGAGCAGCAGAGATTGTTTGGCGAGATCCGTTGCGGAAATGCGCGAGCGCTTTGCCCAGGCATGCTCGGCGGGCACGGCGACCTGGAATGTCTCGTCGTAAAGGGGCCAGACCATCAGGCCGGCGGACCCGATCGGCAACGCTACGACGATGGCGTCGACCTCGCCCGCCCGCAGCATTGCCAAGAGGCGGGACGTGTAGTTTTCCTCTATCAGCAGCGGCATTTTCGGCGCGCGTTTGCGCAACTGTTTCACAAGGTGCGGCAGCAGGTAGGGGGCAATGGTATAGATTGCGCCCAAGCGCAGGGGTTCGTTGAGCGGATCCTTTCCCTGGCGGGCAATTTCCTTGATGGCCGCCGCCTCTTGCATCACGCGCTGAGCCTGCTCGACGACGCGCTTGCCGATCGGCGTAACGCTCACATCTCCCGGGCCACGCTCGAACAGGACGACGCCGAGTTCTTCCTCCAGTTTGCGAACGGCGACGGACAGGGTTGGCTGGCTGACGAAGCAGGTCTCCGCGGCGCGACCGAAATGTCTCTCTCGCGCCACCGCAACGACATAGCGCAGTTCGGTCAGCGTCATTGCCTAGGACCGGACGTCGATGCGGCCCTTGTAGGGGATGCAATACAGGCCGATCGGCTCTGTCCTGCCGCGCAGGGTCAGTGGTGGCAGCGGCAGCGCTTCCATGAATATCGGCGTCGCCTTGAGCGCGTCCATGACCCGATCCGACAGCAGCAGTTCGCCCGCACGGGCACGCTGCATGAGGCGTGAGGCGATGTTCACCGCGTCGCCGATGATCGTGAAATTGGAATAGGCCGCCGAGCCGACGTTACCCGCGACAACCTCACCTTTGTTTACGCCGATCCCCAGGCCGGTCTCCAGCCCATGCCGGGTGCGCCATTCGATGGACAGCGCGTCGAAGTCGGCGAGCATCTGATGGCCACACTTGATCGCGCGTTCGGCGGCGTCCGGTTGCTCGAAGGGCACGTTGAACCCGACCAGCAGGCTGTCGCCCGCCATGTTGAAGATCACGCCGTTGTAGCGATACGCAACATCCGTGAGTAACGAAAAATACTCGTTGAGCAGCAGCACCACCTGGGTCGGTGAAAGTTTTTCGGCCATGCGCGTGAAGCCGCGCAGGTCGGCAAACAGGATGACCGCGTCGAAGCGGTTTTGATACCCGACCTGCGGATTGCGCGGCACGCCGGGCGTGGTCAGGATCTTGTCCATCAGCTTGCGAGAACGCAGGTGGGCATAGTCGTCGCGCGCGCCGTCGCCGCCGGCCTCCACCGACATCGGCGCGGCGGCCTGCTGCTTGCGCGCCTGATGCCCGTTCACCAGCGATTTGACCCGCACCAGGAATTCGTCCCGCTGGATCGGCTTGCTGAAGAAGTCATCCGCGCCGACCTGCAGGCCCTTGATGCGTTCCTCACGTTCGTCGGTAGCAATCAGGAATACGACCGGGGTAAGCGACGTCGTGGGATTGGATTTGATGCGCTTGCAGACTTCGTAGCACGACATGCCCGTCATCGTCAGGTCAAGCACGACGAGGTCCGGCAGCATCGATGCGGTGACCTGGAGGGCTTCTTCGCCATTTCGCGCGGTCAGGATTTCCACCCCCGAGCGCCTAAGATAGAGCGACATCAACAAGCGGTTCTCAGGTGCGTCGTCCACCAGCAGCACGCGCGGTACGGGTCCTTGTGTATTCGGTTGCATCGACATTTTTTGTCTGCGCCTTCCGGGCGCCTTCTGGATTGACTCTTGATTATTGTCTCACGCACATGACCCGAATCGCTCCGGGGCGCGGCATTCCTGCTTTATGCCGCGGCGCCATCGCTCGACGGCGGGCGGGTTTGCAGCCAGATGGTCACCGGGCCGTCGTTTACCAGAGAAACCCGCATGTGCGCACCGAATTCCCCGCTCGCAACCGGTGCATGAACCGCGCGGGCGCAAGACAGCAAATGCCGGAACAGGCGTTTCGCCTCTTCGGGAGCCGCGGCCGGCGTAAAGCTGGGGCGCGTACCTTTTCGTGTATCCGCGGCGAGTGTGAATTGCGGCACCAACAATAGAGCACCGCCAACGTCCCGCAAACTCAAGTTCATCTTGCCGTTAGCGTCAGAGAACACCCGATAGTTGAGAATGCGTTCGACGAGCCGCTGCGCCTCGGCGTCCCTGTCGCCATTTTCCGCACACGCGAACACAAGAAGTCCCGGACCGATGGCGCCAACGCGGCTTGCGTTTACATCCACCTGCGCCTCGGTCACCCGCTGCAGTAATCCGATCATGGGTAGCTGCTTGTTCTGGAGGCCGATTATGACAGCTTTATGACACTTTTCAGCGCAGGCCCTACAATAGCGTCGAGCAATTATTTCAACAACAAAGGCGCGCCGTCCAATGGGGTGCCGCCGCAGGGGAGCTGCCGTGTTTGCCCGACTGATGCCCATCGAAGGCCGCTTTTTCGAACTCTTCGTCGAGCACGCCGAGCAGATTGTCGAGGCCAGTCACGAACTCGCCAGCCTGATGGCGGCCTTCGACGATGTGCAACGCCGTTGCTACAACATCGAGACCATCGAAAAGCGCGGCGACCGCATCACGCATGCGGCCATCGAATTGCTGCATAAGACCTTCATCACCCCGATCGACCGCGAGGACATCCACCAGCTCGTCACGCGCATGGACGACATCCTCGATATGATGGAGGACGCCGCCCAGTCGATCTACCTCTACGACATCCGCTCGGTGACGCTCGACGCCAAGCGCCTTGCCGACATCTGCGTGGGTTGCGCGGACAACGTCAAGGACGCGGTTTCACTGCTGTCGAATATGGATAACGGCGCAAAGATCCTGGCAATCTGCGCGGAAATCAACAAACTCGAATCCGAAGCCGACCACGTCATGCGCTCCGCCATGGCCAAACTGTTTCGCGACGAGCCCGACGTGCGACAGGTGATCAAATTGCGCGCGATCTACGAAACACTCGAAGGCGTGACCGACCGCTGCGAAGACGTCGCCAACATCATCGAGGGCATTATTCTCGACAACTCCTGACCGGCTTTCCCCTTTCGCCATCCCATGGAATAACCAAAGGCGAACCATGAGCTTTCAAGTCGTCGTGTTCCTGGTGTTGCTGGCGCTTGCGTTCGATTTCATGAATGGCTTCCATGATGCCGCCAACTCCATCGCCACCATCGTATCCACGCGCGTGCTGCGCCCCCAGTGGGCGGTGGTTTGGGCAGCCTTCTTCAATTTCCTGGCGTTCGCGATCTTCGGCGTAGCGGTTGCCGCGACGGTCGGCAAAGGCATTGTCGATCCGGCGATTGTCGATAACCATGTGATATTCGGCGGCCTGGTTGGCGCCATCGCGTGGAACGTCATTACCTGGTACTACGGCATTCCCTCGAGTTCATCGCACGCCCTAATCGGCGGGCTGTCCGGGGCGGCGGTGGCGAAAGGAGGCGTGGATACGCTGATCGCCAGCGGCGTCCTCAAGACGGCTGCCGCCATTGTGCTTTCGCCGCTGCTTGGTTTCGTGCTCGGCATTTCATTGACGATCGCCGTGGCCTGGATCTGCCGGCGACAGACGCCGCGCCGCATCGACCGCTGGTTCCGGCGGCTGCAGTTAATCTCGGCAGCGTTTTACAGCCTCGGCCACGGCGGCAACGATGCGCAGAAGACCATGGGCGTCATCTGGATGCTGTTGATCGCGGCGCAGATGACGGGACCAAAAGACCCACTGCCGCTATGGGTGCCCTTCGCCTGCTACGGCGCCATCGCCTTGGGCACCCTGTTCGGCGGCTGGCGCATCGTCAAGACCATGGGACAGAAAATCACCAAGCTCAAACCAGTGGGCGGGTTTTGCGCGGAA
>JAYVMZ010000389.1:0-2985 GCA_043758735.1 Betaproteobacteria bacterium | reverse complement strand
AGCGGCCAGATGTTTTCCAGCCGGCCGAGATGTTCTTTCTTCGCCGCGTAGGTCAGACCGATCAGGTAGCAGAGCAGGACCAGCGCCGCAACGACGATCGGGTGCGGCACGATCGCACTGACGGCCAACGCTGCCGTCACGTACACGAGCATGCGGCATAGGCCCATGACGAGCGGACTCAGCGGGTTGTTCTTGTGATGCCAGTTGTAGAACACGATCGCGGCGGCAAGTGCCAATCCCGCCAGAACGGGACGCCATTGCGTAAACGGCTCGTAGCCGTAACCGACCCAGGCCAGTAACGCGAGCGCGACGGCCATCATGCCGAAGCCGAATGCGTGGACCTGCGCTGCACTCACCCGTCCCGAGGGAATCGGGCGCTCTGGCCGCGTCTTCGCATCGAAGCCGTGGTCGAATGCATCGTTCAGGAACATGCCGCCGACGTAGAACAGAGAGAGTGATACGACGAGGATCGGGAGCCGGCAGTCCGCCGTTGCCGCACCCGCCAGCGCCATGCCGGTAAGCACGTTGGACCAGACCGTCGGCAGGTTGGATACGCGCCCGAGCTTCAGCGCGACGGACAATTTCATGCGGCCGCCTCTTTGGGGATCATGGGTAACGCGAAGATATGCATGTCGGCGGCTGGCGGCAATCGCGGGCGGTCGCATCCCCATCATGAATGACGGGGCCCCTGCTTCCTGCTCATGCCGCCAATTCGTCCTTCACCCAGTTCAGTTCGCGCGCGATCGCCTGCTCCAGTCCGCCCGCGCGCAGGTGTTCCGGAAGTGCGTTCCAGGTATAGGTTTCGACTTCCAGGTGCCCCGAGACCGGGTGCAGGCGATGAATGCCCAGCACCTCGCTGATGAAGGATTGCGTCGAAGAGAAAGCGCCGAGGTCGTCCATGAAAATCGGCACGTGGCAATGCACGCGCCATTCGCGTCCGTCCGCCTTGCCGGTAGTCGTCGCCAGCGCCTCCGGTAGGTCGGCGTAGCGCCGGATGCCGTTCGGCCCTTCTTCGACCACCTGGTGCAGGTAGACCGGATCGTCGAACTGCTTCAGCGCAGTGACTGCAACCGCCGTCAATTCCGGCAGGCGCAGGCCGGCGCTGATCTGCAGCTTGGTGACGCGGATGCCGGCGTCTGCCAACTCGCGAATGCAACCGGCCGGGTCTTCGAATTCGACCGCTGCATGGCACAAGTCGAGGCACACGCCGATATGCTCGTGCAACTCAGCCGCGGCGGCACCGGGATCCAGGTCAGCGAGTTCGCCCAGGCGGCGCACCGCGGCAGCGCTGAACAGGTGCCCACGGAAAAACCGCACGCTTTCCTCAACGGTCTCCAGGTAGCAATGCGGCTCCGGCTCGATCGCCAGCGCGATGTGGCGTCCGCTGTGGCGCTTGATTTCCACCAGCTTCGCGACATGGCGCAGCATGTTGTCGGCGATCTTGTCGACGTCGGCCCCGTTGCGCATGGCCGGCTTGAATGCTCCCGGCACGGTGCTGATGCTGCCTTCGACGCCGTCGGGCAGAAGCCGCGCCAGCAGGTCGGCCAGTTCATCCGTGTAACGCAGCCTTTCTTCGTCGCGCCAGTCCGGGAGATAGACCTCCTCCTTGACGCGCGTGCCATGGAAGGTGCCGTAGGGAAAACCGTTGACGGTGAAAACGTAGAGCTTGTTGCGGTCGAGGAATTCGCGGAACTCGGCAAGCGCATCGCCGCTGCCCAGTTCGCGCGCCGCGCGCCCGGACAGGCGCAGGCCGATGCCGAACATCTGTCCGGGCGCGACGCGATCGCGCACCGCGGGAAAATAGCGCCCGATGTTGGCACGGACTTCGGCCCAGGATTCGCCGGGATGGATATTGCTGCAATACGTCAGGTGAACGCCGTCCGCGTCGATTTTCACTGTCCGGTCTCTTTCCGGCGCAGCCAGGCCATCGCATGCAGGATTTCGTTGGTGTCCATGGCATGAACTTCTTCGCCGCGGCCGATGTCGCGCAGCAGCGTGATGGTCAGTTCCCCGCCGAGATGCTCGCGGAACTCTTCGATGCCGCGCAGGATCAGCATGCGGCCTTGTTCGTCGCGGGTTTCCATCGCCGGATGCCACAGATAGAAGCCGAGCCGTTTGAGCAATTTGTAAACGCGCTCTTCGCCGCCTGGCGCCAGCATGCCGACCTGAACCGAGTAACGCGTATCGAGCGCCAGGCCGACCGCGACCGCTTCGCCGTGGCGCAATTCATGGCCGGTCAGCGCTTCCAGCTTGTGCGCGGACCAATGCCCGTAATCGAGCGGCCGCGCGCTGCCGGTCTCGAAAGGATCGCCGCCATGCGCGATCTGGCGCATGTGAAGTTCCGCGCAGCGCCGGATCATGCGGGCCATCGCCGCCGGCGCGCAGTCGCGCAATGCTTCCGCATTGCCGTCCAGCCATTCGAAGAACAGGGCGTCGCGGATCAACGCCACCTTCACCGCTTCGGCAATGCCTGCAATCTTGTCGCGCGGGTGCAGCGTGCGCAGGAAATCCGCGTCATTCAGCACCGCGAATGGCGGCGAAAAACTGCCAAGCAAATTCTTCATGCCGAACGCGTTGATGCCGTTTTTCACCCCGACGCCGGAATCGTTCTGGCCGAGAACCGTGGTCGGCACCCGGATATGGCGGATGCCGCGATGCGTAGTGGCGGCAACGAATCCGATCATGTCCAGAAAGGCGCCCCCGCCAATGCCGACCACGAAGGCGTGGCGATCGATGTTGATCTCCACCAGGCGGCGCTGCAGGCTGGTCACCAGCGCAGGGTCGTTTTTTACGTGCTCGCCGCCCGCCACCACTTCCGGTCGCCCGATCAGCTCGAGCGACTCCGCGTGTGCTTCGGCATAGGAGGCGACGTCATGCACGAGTGTCGGCCAGCTTGCCGCAACATTGGCATCCACGAAGACCACCAAGCGGTGGCGCCTGGCCGGCTCGCGGCGCACGATCGACTGCACGAACACCGGATTGTTG
>JAYVMZ010000388.1:0-14189 GCA_043758735.1 Betaproteobacteria bacterium | reverse complement strand
TACATGGCTACATATTGCACCAACAACCAGCTCAAATATCAGCCATCTACATTCGCGCTTGTGCCCCTCGGGCAACGCAAATTCGCCTGGAACTTCAGGTTAGACAGCGATCGCAAATCGCTCCAAAGCGAATAAAACTAGAAATATCAATAAGATAATAAGACAAAATTTAAGGATCTGCCAGCTGAACCGCAGCCAGCGCCGATCCTTGGTCACCAGATAGACCGCTGCAGAGGTGCCGACCGCGATGATCAGCAAAGCGCCCACGATACGCAAAACTAGCATGCGCTCCACACGGCCGGCTTAGCGAAGTAATCGGGCCGCGGCCGCAAATCGTCCTGAAAGTCACTCAAAGACATCTCTGCAAATCAGTTATTTATGAGGAGTGACTTGAGAGCCACCGCGCCGACTCGAAAACTCAAACGGTTTGCAGCTGCAGCCTGAGGAAGGCAGGCGCCTCCTCGGGTTTGAGGAAGCTGACAAACTCCCAGGATGTCGCATCTTCCATCAATTGCCGCAGCAATCCGTTATTCAGGGCATGCCCCGATTTGTATGCAGAATAAGCGCCTATTACCGGATGTCCGAGCAAATAGAGGTCGCCGATCGCATCCAGTGCCTTGTGCTTTACGAATTCATCCTCGTAGCGCAGGCCGTCGGCGTTCAACACGCGATAGTCATCCATGACGATCGCGTTATCGAGGCTGCCGCCAAGTGCGAGGCCCTGGGAACGCATGTATTCGACGTCCTGCATGAAGCCGAAAGTCCTCGCACGGCTCACCTCCTTTATATAAGAGGTGTGTTCAAAGTCGACGACTACGCGCTTGTTGGAATGGGCGAACACCGGATGCCGGAAATCGATGCTGAAGTCGACACGGAATCCATTGTAGGGCTCGAACTTGACCCACTTGTCGCCCTGCTTCACTTCGACCGTTTTCTTGATGCGGATGAATTTCTTCGCGGCCGGTTGCTCTTCGATTCCAGCCGACTGCAGCAGGAACACGAAAGGAGAAGCCGAGCCGTCCATTATGGGCACTTCACCCGAGGATAGGTCGACGTAGACGTTGTCGATGCCGAGCCCGGCGAGCGCCGACATCAGGTGTTCCACCGTCTGCACGCGCGCACCGTCGCGCTCGAGGCACGAGGACAGGCGCGTGTCGCCGACCGCATAAGGATCGGCCTTGATCTCCACAACTGGATTCAAATCCACACGCCGAAAGATGATGCCGCTGTTTGGCGCTGCCGGTCGCAGGGTCAGATACACCTTCTCTCCGGTATGGAGACCGACGCCGGTGGCACGAACGATATTCTTCAGCGTGCGTTGTTTGATCATGTCATGCACTCAAGCAGTGCGAGATTTTTAATTCTCTTGCTGCTTTCTCTATAAATGATTGATTAGATTACCATACACGCAAGCGCTCCGCCAGCACCAGAAGACTGCTGTAATGCAGCAAACAGCATGCCTGCAGTGTAATCAGTCAGCCTGCTTGCGCAAGAACGCCGGGATATCCAGCATATCCACGCCGGACTGCTTCATCGCCTCGACAGCGGCGTCGCGAGTACGCCGGCGCATGACCGCCGGGGCCTCAAGATCTCGGTAATTCACTTCGATCGGCGAGGCATCGGTACCGGTTTTCACCATGGTCAACGGCTTTTGCTGGCGATGGTTGACCGCCCCACCCAAACCCGTTGCCACCATGGTTACCCGCAGGCGATCTTCCATGGTTTCATCGATCACGGTGCCGACGATGACGGTCGCATCCTCGGCCGTGAATCCCTTGATGGTGTTCATGACTTCGTGCACTTCCTTCATCTTCAGGCTGGAGCTTGCCGTGATGTTTACGAGGACTCCGCGCGCGCCCGCCAGGTTCACATCTTCCAGCAACGGGCTGGCAACAGCCTGTTCCGCGGCGGAATGTGCCCGATCGAGGCCCGCGGCGACCGCGGACCCCATCATCGCCATGCCCATCTCCGACATCACTGTGCGCACGTCGGCGAAGTCCACGTTGACCAGGCCCGGGCACTTGATCACCTCGGCAATACCCGCAACTGCGCCGTGGAGCACGGTGTTAGCCGCTTTGAACGCATCGAGCATGCTGACATCCTCGCCAAGCACCTGCATGAGCTTGTCGTTCGGAATCACGATCAACGAATCGACGTGCTTGCAAAGTTCTTCCAGGCCCTGCTGGGCGATCTTCTGGCGCTTCCCTTCGAACGCAAACGGCTTGGTCACCACGGCGACCGTAAGGATGCCGAGTTCACGCGCGGCCTCGGCAACGATCGGCGCAGCGCCGGTACCGGTGCCGCCTCCCATTCCCGCCGTCAGGAACAGCATGTCCGCGCCCTCGATCAACTCGATGATGCGCTCGCGGTCTTCCATTGCGGCTTCACGCCCGATATCCGGGTTGGCGCCCGCGCCGAGTCCCTTGGTGACATTCGGGCCAAGCTGCAGCAGGGTTTTGGACTTGTTGCGTTTTAACGCCTGCGAATCGGTATTGGCGCAAATAAACTCCACGCCATCCACGCCCTCGTTGATCATGTGGTCGACCGCATTGCCGCCGCATCCGCCGACACCAACTACCTTGATGACCGCTTCCTGAGGTTGTGTATCCATGATTTCAAACATGAGTAGCCTCCTATGTGAATAATTGTGAATCGTTAAAAACAAAACTCCCTTGAATCTATCCCGCTAAAAATTCGTCTCGAACCATTTCTTCATGCGGCCGACGATCTGCTTGAACGAACCGCTTTGCATTTTTTCGATCTGCTGCCGCTGATGCTGGCTCAGGCCCGCCAGCAACAGACCCACTCCGGTCGAATAGCGCGGATTGCGGATAACTTCGGACAATCCCCCTGCATAGCTCGGCAACCCAAGCCGCACGGGCATGTGGAATACCTCTTCGCCAAGCTCGACCATCCCTTGCATCGCCGCGCTGCCGCCGGTGATGACGATGCCCGAGGAAAGCAGTTCTTCGAATCCACTGCGACGAAGTTCGGCCTGGACCAGCGAGTACAGTTCTTCCACGCGCGGTTCGATGACTTCCGCGAGGGTCTGGCGCGACATCTTCTTGGAGCTTCGCTCGCCGACGCCCGGCACCTCGACCATTTCCTGCGGATCGGCGAGTTCGCGTAGCGCACACCCGTAGCGGCGTTTGATCTCCTCGGCTTCCTTCGTCGGCGTGCGCAACGCCATCGCGATGTCGTTCGTGATCTGGTCTCCGGCGATCGGAATTACCGCGGTGTGCCGTATCGCGCCCTGTGTGAATACCGCGATGTCCGACGTTCCGCCGCCTATGTCTACCAGGCACACGCCCAGGTCCTTTTCGTCTTCAGAAAGGATTGCCATCGCCGACGCCAGCGGCTGCAGAATCAGGTCGTTGACCTCCAGGCCGCAGCGTCGCACGCACTTCATGATGTTTTGCGCAGCCGAAACCGCACCGGTGACGATGTGTACTTTCACCTCGAGGCGCACGCCACTCATGCCGAGCGGCTCCCTCACATCTTCCTGGCCGTCGATCACGAATTCCTGGTTGAGCACATGCAAGATCTGCTGGTCGGCAGGGATCGGTATTGCCTTTGCGGTTTCCACCACGCGATCGACATCGCTTTGCGCCACTTCGCGATCCTTGATGGCAACCATGCCGTGGGAATTGAAACTGCGGATGTGGCTGCCGGCAATTCCGGTCCACACGTCACGGATCTTGCAATCGGCCATGAGTTCGGCCTCCTCGAGCGCGCGCTGGATCGCGTTGACAGTCGACTCGATGTTCACCACCACGCCTTTCTTCAATCCGCGCGAGGGCGAGCTGCCCATGCCAATGACCTCGAAGCCGCCTTCCGGCCTCATCTCCGCGACGATGGCCGCGATTTTCGACGTGCCGATGTCCAGACCGACGATCAGGTTTTTGCTTTCTTTTCTTCCGTTCAATGCCATGTCTTTTGGTTGATCTGGTTCAGGTCTTGTTTCTGGTCCACTTCAGACCCGGGCTGCGTACGGCGAATCCATTCGTATAGCGCAGGTCGATGTAAGCCGACGGCTGCGGCAAGCGCGCGACCGTGAGGTCATACGCCGCGACAAAGCCAGCAAGCCGGGATTCCAGGTTCTCGCGTCCCAGTTCAAGCACCATGCCGTCATCGAGTTTCATTACCCAGGCGCGTCGCGCCGACAAAGTTATCTGCGTGATATGCCTGCCGACGGGCTCCAGCGTCTGTTCGAAATATTGGAAACGGGACACGACTTCCGGTGCGCTACCTTCCGGTCCCTGCAGCACCGGCAGCGTCGAATTGATGGCCGCCTCAAATACCTCGCCTTCCGCGCTGACCAGCGCGGTCGAGCCCCATCGCGCAAGGGGCCGATGCTCCTCGACGGTAAATTCCAGGCGGTCCGGCCACTGCCGCCGCACATTGACTTTGCGCACCCAGGGCAATTTCGCGAAAGCCGCGCGCGCTTGCGCCAGATCCACGGTGAAAAAATTACCGCTCAGTTCCCTGGTCACCACGGCTTCGACCTGTTCATGCGTCACATGCGCCACATCGCCCGTCACCTGAATGTCGCGAAGTGGAAAGATCGGCAGATGGGCCGCGTAATGCCCCGTACCGTAAAGCATCAGCACCACGGCAACCGCAAACAGCAGGTTCGCCGTCCTCCTCATCGCAACCGCGTCATCCCACATGGGCGCCTTCCAGGATTTGAACGACCAGGTCGGGGAACGACAAGCCGGCCTGCCGTGCAGCCATCGGGACCAGGCTGTGGCCGGTCATGCCGGGCGAGGTATTCATTTCCAGAAACGAAAACGTGTTATCGGACCGGAGGATCAAATCGGCACGCGCCCAACCCTCGCAACCCAGCACCTGAAATGCGTGAAGCGCGGCTTGTCGAACAACTTGCTCTGTTTTTTCTTCAATCCCCGCGGGGCAGTGGTATTTCGTCTCGTCGCTGAAATATTTGTTCTGGTAATCGTAGTTACCCTGCGGCGCCTCGATGCGAATCAACGGCAGCGCCGTATCACCCAGAATCGATGCGGTCAATTCGCGGCCGTCGATAAACTCTTCGGCGAGCACCATGCGGTCGTGCTTCGCCGCAAGCGCGTAGGCGGATGGCAACGCCTTCGCCGTGTTCACCTTGGTCAGGCCTATGGTCGAACCTTCGTGTACCGGCTTGACTATGAGGGGAAATCCCAGCGTTCGCACGACCGCATCCCAGTCCGATGCTTCATGCACCAGCACGTCCTTCGGCACCGGAATACCGACAGCCCGCCACATCAGCTTGGTACGCCATTTGTCCAAGGCCAGCGCGCTGGCCATTACCCCGCTGCCCGTGTAAGGGATTCCGAGCAATTCGAGCGCGCCTTGCACGGTCCCGTCCTCGCCGTAACGGCCGTGCAGCGCAATGAACACGCGAACGAATTTCTCGGTCTTCAGGTCGGCCATGTTCTTTTCCTTCGGATCGAACGCATGCGCATCCACGCCACGCTCGCGCAGCGCGCCGAGCACCGCGTTTCCCGACAGCAGCGAAATCTCCCGTTCGGCCGAACGGCCGCCCATGAGTACCGCTACTTTTCCGAAAGGGCTGCTGATCATGCGCGCGCCTTCATGCTTCACCCACGATCCGCACTTCACGCTCGAGCGTCAATTCCGCATCGCGCTTGACCGTCTCCTGGACCAGGATGACGAGTTCTTCAATGTCGCGCGCCGTTGCTTTCCCTTTATTGACGATGAAATTGGCGTGCACAGTTGATACTTCCGCCCCGCCGATGCGCCGACCCTTCAGGCCGCTTGCCTGGATCAGGCGCGCCGCATGGTCACCGGGCGGATTGCGGAACACCGAGCCGGCGTTGGATTCGGCAAGCGGTTGTGTAGCAATCCGCTTTGACAGCAATTCCTTGATCCTGCGTCGCGCCGCTTCGCCGTCGCCGCGTGCGAAGTGAAACCATGCCGCGACAAAAAATTCGTCGCGCGCCTGCAGCGCAAGGACGCTGCGATAACCGATGGCATACTCCCCGGGCTCGCGAATCTGCATCCGCCCGGCGCGATCCATGGTGCGCACACGCGCCACCGCATCCCAGGTTTCCGCTCCGTAACAACCCGCATTCATCGCCAACGCTCCGCCCACCGTTCCGGGAATTCCAGCGAGAAACTCCGAACCCTCGAGGTTGTGAACTGCCGCAAAGCGCGCAACTTTGGGACTGGCAACGCCCGCCTCCGCATAAATTTCGGCGTAGCCGGCCGCTTCTTCCAGGAAGAAGCGGCCGAGGACGCGATGCGTGAACACCACCGTTCCGCGGAAACCGCCGTCGCGGACAAGCAGGTTGCTGCCGAGCCCGACGAACAGAATCGGCTCTTGTTCCGGCAGCCGACCCAGAAAAACGCCGAGATCATCGAGATCAGCGGGCGCATAGGTACGATCCGCGACACCGCCCGCCCGCCAGCTGACATGCTTGTGCATCGGCTCGTCGCGCCGCAATTCGCCGCGCAAGCCGCTGGTCTGGATCTGTACGAGTTCTGCCATATCCATGCGTCTTCGCTCAGTTTCCCTTTGCCATTTTTCCCGGCACCGTCCCGATGGATCCCGCGCCCATGGTGATGACCACATCGCCGTCGATCGCCACGGCGAGTATCGCGGCCGGCAGTTCTGCGATTTGTTCGATGAAGACCGGCTCGACCTTTCCCGCTACGCGCACGGCCCGCACAAGCGAGCGGCCATCGGCGGCGACGATCGGCGCTTCGCCGGCCGGGTAAACTTCCGTGAGCAACAACGCGTCGACGGAAGACAGGACTTTAACGAAGTCCTCGAAACAATCCCTTGTGCGCGTGTACCGGTGCGGCTGGAAAACCAGGACCAAGCGGCGATCCGGGAAGGCGCCGCGCGCCGCCGCAATGGTTGCTGACATCTCGGCCGGGTGATGGCCGTAATCGTCGATCAGCGTAAAGCTTCCCTGCGCCAGGCCAATGTCGCCATAGCGCTGAAAACGCCGCCCCACTCCGCGGAATTCAGCCAGAGCCTTGACTATGGCCTCATCGGGCGCGCCGATTTCCATGCCCACGGCAATAGCGGCCAGTGCGTTCTGCACGTTGTGCACGCCAGGCAGGTTCAGCGTGATGTCCAGATCCGGGATGGGTTTTGCGTGGCCATTCCTGCGCACGGCGCGGAATCGCATGCGCGCGGCATCGGCTCGGACATCGACGGCGCGAATCTGCGCGCCTTCCATCAGGCCGTATGTCGTGACCTGCTTGGTGATGAGGGGCAGCAGGCTTCGCACGTTGGCGTCATCCATGCACAGCACCGCCATTCCATAGAACGGCAAGTGTTCGATGAATTCGAGGAAGGCCTGCCGCAGGCGGCCAAAGTCGTGGCCGTAGGTTTCCATGTGGTCGGCATCGATATTGGTGACGACCGCGAGCACGGGCTGGAGATAAAGAAACGATGCGTCGGATTCGTCCGCCTCGACGACGATGAATTCACCGGTGCCCAGCTTCGCATGCGAACCGGCTGCCTCTAGCCGCCCGCCGATAACGAATGTCGGGTCCATGCCGGCCCGGGCGAGCACGCTCGCGACCAGGCTGGTTGTGGTGGTCTTGCCGTGCGTCCCGGCAATGGCAATGCCCTGTTTCAGGCGCATTAGCTCGGCGAGCATCATCGCCCTGGGCACGACCGGGATGCGTTTCGCGCGGGCTGCTGCGACTTCAGGATTGTCCGGCCTGACCGCCGTCGATGTAACCACAGCGTTGGCGCCGATCACATTCGTCTCGTCGTGGCCTATGTGCACCTTGGCGCCCTGGGTCTTCAGGCGCAAAGTGGCGGCGCTCTCGGAGATATCCGAACCGCTTACCTCGAAACCGAGGTTGAGCATGACCTCCGCAATGCCACTCATGCCGGCGCCGCCGATGCCGATGAAGTGGACATGTTTGACTTTGTGCTTCATGCCGCGGCCGCCATGCAATGATCCGCGACGATCCGCGTGGCATCCGGCTTGCCCAATGCGCGCGCGCGATTTGCCATGTCCAGCAATTTTTCCCGTGTAAAGCCAAGCAGCAGATCCGCGAGCCTGCGCGGCGTGAGATCCGCCTGCGGCAGCAATATCGCGGCCGAACGATCGGAAAGGTAACGGGCATTGAATGTTTGGTGGTCGTCGACCGCGGACGGGAAAGGCACCAGCACGCTGGCGATGCCCGCCGCGGCGAGTTCCGACACTGTCAGCGCGCCGGCGCGGCAAATTACCAGGTCTGCCGTTGCGTAAGCCTCTGCCATGTTGCGGATGAACGCCTGTGTCGTCGCGCCCACGCCCGCCTCCCGATAGCCTTCTTCGAGCATGGCGAGATGCTTCTCGCCAGCCTGGTGCGTGACCTCGGGCCGCTGCGATGCGGGTATAAGCGCAAGGGCACGTGGTACGGCCTCATTCAGCGCCTGCGCGCCGAGGCTGCCACCGACGATCAGCACTTTCAGGTTCCCGCTCCGGCTGCGAAAGCGCTCCTCGGGAACCGGCAATTGCGCGATATCGCGCCGCACCGGATTGCCGGTCCATTCGGCATTCTTCAATGCATTCGGGAACGCGACCAGGACGCGATGGGCCACCCGCGCGAGGACTTTGTTGGCGAGTCCCGCGACGGAATTTTGTTCATGCACAACGAGCGGCCTGGCCAGCGCAGCGGCCATCATGCCGCCGGGAAATGAGATATATCCGCCCATGCCCAGCACGACATCCGGGCGCACCTGAAAAATCGCGCGGGCACTTTGCCAGAATGCAATCAGCAGATTCAGCGGCAACAGCAAGGTGCGCAACAGGCCTTTGCCGCGAAGTCCCGAGAAACGTACCCAGACGATTTCGAATCCGTATTGCGGCACCAGTTTGCTTTCCATGCCCGCCTTCGAACCCAGCCAGACCACTTTCCAGCCTTTGTCGCGCAGCTGATCGGCGACAGCAAGGGCCGGGAATATGTGGCCCCCGGTTCCTCCCGCCATAATCAGGATTGTTTTTGCCGAGACCAGGGAATCCGTCACAGCGAATACCCTTTCATCATTTGCCGGTTTTCATAGTCCACGCGAAGCAGGATTGCCAACGCGCAACAGTTTGCGACGATGCCGCTGCCACCGAATGAAAGCAGCGGCAGTGTCAGTCCCTTGGTGGGCAACACGCCCATATTCACGCCCATGTTGATGAAGGCCTGGGTGCCGAGCCAAAGCCCGATGCCTTGTGCCACCAGCGCGGAAAAGCAGCGCTCCAGGCGCACGGCCTGATTGCCGATCGCGAACGCACGCCAGATCAGGCAGGCGAACAAGGCGATCACGGTCAGCACGCCTATGAAGCCAAGTTCTTCGGCGATAACGGCGAGCAGGAAGTCGGTATGGGCCTCGGGCAGGTAAAACAGTTTCTCGACGCTCGCGCCCAAGCCGACGCCGAACCATTCGCCGCGTCCGAAGGCGATCAGCGCATGGGACAGTTGATAGCCCTTGCCGAACGGATCCGACCAGGGATCCATGAATCCAACGACCCGCTGCAGGCGGTAGGGCGACGTCCAGATCAGCATGACGAAGCCGATCAGCAGAAGGGAAATGAGCGTCGCGAACAATTTCCAGTTCATGCCGCCAAGGAACAGGATGGCCATCGCGACCGTGGTGATCACCGCAAAGGCGCCGAAGTCCGGTTCGCGCAACAGCAATCCGCCGGTAAGCAGCATGACGACCAGCATCGGCAGGAAACCTTTGCGAAAGCTGTGCATATGCGCTGCCTTGCGCACGGTGTAGTCCGACGCGTACAGCACCGCGAACAACTTCATCAGCTCCGAAGGCTGCAGGTTGAACAGGCCGAGCGACAGCCAGCGACGGCTGCCGTTGACTTCGCGTCCTATCCCGGGAATCAGCACCAGCATGAGCAGCAGCACTCCGGCGCAAAAAAGATAAGGCGCCGCCTGTTCCCAGAAACGCAGCGGAAACTGAAAGCAGATGAACCCCGCCATCAGGCCGACGAACAGGAACACGCCATGCCGGATGAGGTAATAGGCGGGCTGGTTGCCGGTGAATCGCCCGCCCTCGGCAATTGCGATCGAAGAGGAGTAGACCATGATCAATCCGAGCGCGAGCAGAAGCCCCGCGCTGCTGACGACCGCATAGTCGTACTCCGCAATCTGCACCGGCCTGGCCGCTGTGTCGATGCCGAGAAAGCTGTTCATGGGCCAGCCTCCAGGGCCCGCACTTCCTCGACAAAGACTTCGGCGCGATGCTCATAGTTGCGGAACATGTCGAAGCTCGCGCAAGCCGGCGACAATATGACCGCGTCGCCGGACTGCGCCATCGAAAACCCGGCCCGAACGGCGTCACGCATGCTCTCCGCGTGAACGATTGCCGCGCCAGAACCGTCCAGGGCCGCGGCAATCTTTTCGCTGTCGCGACCGATGAGGACCACGCCCTTGGCTTTTTTCGCCACCGCGTCACGCAAGGGGGAAAAATCCTGGCCCTTGCCTTCGCCGCCGGCGATCAGCACAACCTTCGAATTCATGCCCATCAGCGCAGCGACGGTGGCACCGACGTTGGTCCCCTTGGAATCGTCGTAAAAGGCCACGCCTTCGATCTCGGCGACTTTTTGCACGCGATGGGGCAAGCCTTCGAACTTGAACAGCGCATCGAGGAGGGGTTCATAAGGCAGGCGAATCGCGCGGCACAAGGCCAGGGCGGCGAGCGCGTTGGCGACGTTGTGCAAGCCGGCGACTTTCAGTTCGGATGCCTTCATCAGGTTGGCGCGCCCTTCCGCCAGCCAGAGTTCCCCCTCGATGTCGCGCAATCCCCAGTTGCCTTCGTTCCAGGGCTCATCCAGTCCAAAGGTAAAAACCTTGCGTTCGGGTCCGACCATGCCGCGCGCCCAGTCGTCCTGCCTGTTCACCACCTGGATGCCGTCGCCAAGGAAAATACGTGCCTTCGCGTTCGCGTAGTCGCACATGCCAGCGTAGCGGTCGAGGTGATCCTCGCTCAGGTTCAGCACAGCGGCGGCATCGGGATTCAGACTGCGCGTCGACTCAAGCTGGAAACTCGATAACTCGAGTACGAATACGTCCGGACGGCGCCGGGTTCCCGCATCCACTTCCGACAGTGCTTCGAGGATCGGCAATCCGATGTTGCCCGCAATCAGCGTCCTGATCTTGGCGGCACGAACCATCGCGCCGACCATTTCCGTCACAGTGCTCTTGCCATTCGACCCGGTGATGGCGATCACCCTGTTGCCCGGGAATTCGTTCCTTATCCTTGCGAATAGCTCGATGTCGCCGGCGATATCGATGCCTTTGTCCACCGCGGCACGCACCAGCGGCTCGGCCAGCGGCACGCCGGGACTGATGGCGATGAGGTCCACATCGGCGAAACTTTCGGCGCGAAACGATCCGGTGCGCAACTCCACTGCCGGAAGCTCGTCTCGCAGCTTTTGCGCAAACGGCGGTGCCTCGCGACTGTCCGCGACACACACCGAGGCGCCGCGGGCATTAAGCCAGCGCGCCATCGACATTCCGCTTGCACCGAGACCGAGCACCAGCGCGCGCTTATTTGTCAGATCGACCGGCACGTGTCTCCTTCATGGCGGACTCGATTTGCGACAACCGCACTGAGCCGACGTCTTCAGTTCCGTCCGGGCGCAATCCCTCCAGCGGGAGCTGCTTGGGTTTGGACTCGGACGCGCGCACATGCAGTTCCTGCATGAACAACTCGAAATGCAAACGGCTAGTCATTGTTTACCTCGCTGTGACCCTGATTTCCCTCCGACATGCCGCCTTGCGACGCAAGGCGGGTCTTTGTGCAAATCAAGTCGTCGATCGTCTCCATGGCTGCTAGCGCAACTTCAGCGTCGACAGGCCGACCAGCACCAGCATCATGGTGATGATCCAGAAACGAACAACGACTTGGTTCTCTTTCCAACCCTTAAGCTCATAGTGGTGATGCAGCGGCGCCATGCGGAAAATGCGTTTGCCCGTCAGTTTGAAAGACGCGACCTGCAAGACAACCGACAGGGTCTCAACGACGAATACCCCGCCCATGATGAACAGCACGATTTCCTGGCGAACCACCACGGCGATGGTTCCCAGCGCGCCGCCGAGCGCCAGCGCGCCGACGTCACCCATGAACACCTCGGCGGGATAAGCGTTGAACCACAGGAAGGCGAGGCCTGCGCCCGCCAACGCCGCGCAGACCACTGTGAGTTCGCCGGCGCCGGGAATCAGCGGAAAGCCCAGATAGCGCGAATAAATGGCGTTGCCCGCGACATAGGCGAATACGCCGAGCGCGCTGCCAACCATGACCGTCGGAAGTATCGCGAGGCCATCCAGGCCGTCGGTCAGATTGACCGCGTTGCTGGTGCCGACGATGACGAAGTAACTCATCACAACGAAACCGACGATACCCAGCGGATAGGTGACCTGCTTGAATAGAGGCACGATCAGTTCCGTCTGTCCCGGCAGCGTCGCCGAAGTGGCAAGATAGATCGCCGCGGCCAAACCGATTACCGATTGCCAGAAGAATTTCGTTCGTGCGGACAACCCCTTCGGATTGCGATGCACGACCTTGCGGTAATCGTCGACCCAGCCGACGGTGCCGAAACCGAGCGTCACCACCAGCACGACCCACACGTAACGATTGCGCAGATCGGCCCACAGCAAGGTGGTAATCGTGATCGAGATCAGGATCAGCGCCCCACCCATCGTAGGTGTGCCCGCCTTCGTCAGATGGCTCTTCGGTCCGTCGCCGCGCACCGACTGGCCGATCTTGTAAGCGGTCAGTTTGCGGATCATGACCGGGCCGACAATGAACGAGATCAGCAGTGCCGTCAGAGTCGCGAGCACCGCCCGCAACGTGATGTAGTTGAATACGTTGAACGCGCGGATGTGGAGATCCTCGGCCAGCCATTGGGTGAGCGCCAGCAGCATCAGGCAGTCCCTTTCATGGTCGATTCTCCATTGACCGCACCCAGCGCCTCCACTACCCGCTCCATGCGCATGAATCGGGATCCCTTAACCAGCACGGTGGACCCATGCTCCAGTCCGGCCGACAGCGCGCCGACCAGTTCATCGATGCTGGAAAAATGCCTCGCCCCATCGCCAAAACTGCGCACTGCGGCGCTACTCATTTCGCCCAGCGCGAACATGGCCTGCACCCCGGAGCGCTTCGCGAATTCACCGATCGACGCATGCATCGCCTCGGCGTCAGGGCCCAGCTCGCCCATATCGCCCATGACGAAAATCGTGCGGCCTGGGTACGCCGCCAAGACGGCAATCGCGGCTCTCATGGAGTCCGGATTGGCGTTGTAGGTATCGTCGATAACCAGCGCGCCGGAGGCGTGACGCTTGCGTTGCAGCCGTCCCTTGACCCCCGCATACGCTGCAAGACCGCCGGCGATTGCTGCGGACGGGATATCCAGTGTGTAAGCGCAGGCCACTGCCGCCAATGCATTCCTGATGTTGTGCATCCCGGGTATGCCAAGCGTCGCGACAAATTCCTCCTCGGGGGTGCGGAACGTAACCAGGCTGGCGAACACGGCCAGTTCATAGCGCGCGGATACCGCTGCCTTGCTGTCCAGGCCGAAATCCACCACGCGCCGCCCGTGCGCCAGACCACGCCAGTAATCTGCGAACGCGTCGTCGCTGTTGAGGATCGCAGTACCCAATGTATCGAGCCCTTCGAAAATTTCCCCCTTGGCGCGCGCGATGGCATCGGCTGAACCGAGTTCACCGATGTGCGCGGTGCCGGCGTTATTGATCAATGCGACAGTCGGCTTGGCCAGTGAGGTCAGATAGGAAATTTCCCCGGGGTGGTTCATGCCCATTTCGATGACCGCGTACCGATGCCCCGCATCGAGGCGTAACAGGGTCAGCGGCATGCCGATGTCGTTGTTCAGATTGCCGGTCGTCGCCAGTACTCCCGACTCGGCGGCGACCTGGCGCAGGATGGACGCGAGCATTTCCTTCACCGTGGTTTTGCCGTTGCTGCCGGTCACTGCGATCAGCGGCACAGCGAAGCGCGCGCGCCAGAAGGCCGCCAGCCGGCCGAGCGACAGCCGCGTGTCGTCGACTTGGAGAATCCGCGCGCCCGGCGTAAGGACTTTTGCGCCGACTTCCAGCATGACGGCGCTGGCGCCGGCCGCCAAGGCCTGGTCGGCGAATGCTTGGCCGTCGAAACGTTCGCCGCGTATTCCCACGAACAAATCGCCGGGACGCAAATC
>JAYVMZ010000387.1:0-3616 GCA_043758735.1 Betaproteobacteria bacterium | reverse complement strand
CGCTTTTTACTTCTCGAGCCTGTCTGGGGGAAAGCCATGGTGATCCGATTTTCGTCGACTCCCGGTATGCGATTTGCGCAAGGCAGGCGGGGGCAGCGATGGCTGCCCCTCGTTGCGTTCGTGTTGCTTGCGTTCGGCGCTATCGCTTCTGTCGATGCGGGGCCGCAGACGCCGGCTGACCGCGGCGAATTTCACCAGATGCAGAGTGAGTTTGCTGCCCGGTTCGCGGGGCTGCGCGAAGAACAGTTCATCCTGGCGGAAAATTACCGGCAACTGCAGGCGAACGAGAGGCAGTTAAAGGAAGGGTTTTCGCTGATGCTGGCGCAGGTCCAGGCCGTCAAGGAAGACCTGCCCGCGCCCAGCCAGAAAGTGGCCCAGGCCGAACCCAGCCCCAGCAATCGCGGCGTGGTGCAGCTTCTCAACCAGGTCGAAGCCCTCAACGGCGAACTGAACCGGTTGCGCGGCCAGATGGAGGTCCTGTCCAATGACATCAACAATGCGCAGAAGCGCCAGCGTGACATGTACGTCGATCTCGATACGCGGCTGCGGCGCATCGAGCAGGGCGGCGCAGGCAAGAAAGAAGCGGACAATGTGTCCGCGCTCGAAGAACGCATTCGCAGGCTCGAGCAGGGATCGGCGACGCCGGCAAGCATTCCGCAGCCGGTGACTTCGGCCGTGGCCGTGCCGGTGAATCCGCCGCCACCGGCCGCCACTGCAGCCGCGGCTGCGCCCGTCGCAGCGCCCGCCGCTGCCACTGCTGCGGCGTCGCCGTCCCCGTCACCGGCAAATCCGGGCACGGCCGCCGCAACGACGTCATCGATCTCGCTGCCACCCGCATCGCTCTCCTCCACCGACCAGGCCGCCATCCAGCGCAGTTACGATAACGCTTACAGCAATTACCGCCTCAGCGACTATCCAAGCGCGATTCGCGGCTTCGATGCATTCCTGAAGAGTTATCCGAAGCATGCGCTCGCACCCAATGCGCAATACTGGATCGGCGAGTCCTATGCCCACCTGAAACAATACCGTGACGCGATCGATGCGGAACGCCGCCTGCTCGGCACGTATCCCGACAGCGCGAAGGCGCCCGATGCGCTGCTGATCATCGGCACGGCGGAAGGCAGCCTCGGCGACAACGCCGCCGCGCGCAAGACGTTCGAAGATCTCATCGCGAAGTACCCCGCCAGCGAAGCCGCCGAAAAGGCCAAAGGCCGGCTGGCGAAACTCAAGTAGCCTGTCGCCTTCGCCGCGAAAAATGAATAAGGCGGTCGTGCTGCTCTCCGGCGGGCTGGATTCCGCGACTGCACTCGCGCTAGCAATCCGCGACGGGTTCGAATGCCACACGCTGTCGGTGAATTACGGACAACGCCACCAGGCCGAATTGGCCGCTGCGCAACGCCTCGCCGACATGCTCGGCGCGCGGCAACATCGCGTAATCGCGTTGAACCTGCAGACCTTCGGCGGATCGGCGCTGACCGACCCATCCATTGATGTACCGACCGAAGGCGCCGCGGGCGGCATTCCCATTACCTACGTTCCCGCGCGCAACACCATCTTCCTGTCGCTGGCGCTGGCCTGGGCGGAAGTGCTGGGGGCTCACGCCATCGTCATCGGTGCAAACGCGGTGGACTATTCCGGTTATCCGGATTGCCGGCCCGACTACCTGAAGGCTTATGAAGCGATGGCGAATCTTGCGACGCGAGCCGCCGTGGAAGGCAATCGGTTGGAGATTCATGCGCCGCTGGTACGCATGACCAAGGCACAGATCATTCTTGCCGGCATCGAAGCAGGTGTCGATTTCAGCCTCACAGTGTCGTGCTACCAGGCCGACGCCAGCGGCGGCGCCTGCGGTGCCTGTGATGCGTGTCGCATCCGTCGCGCGGGATTCGTCGCTGCCGGCGTCCATGACCCCACGCATTACCTGCAACCCGCTTGAGCGCAGATGGAAACCCCCGCGCAAGTCGTCATTCTCGTCATCGTCAGCGGTTTCATGCTGGCGTTTGTATTCGGCGCGGTCGCGCAGAAAACCGATTTCTGCACCATGGGTGCGATATCCGACATCGTCAATATGGGCGACTGGAGCCGCATGCGCATGTGGCTGCTGGCCATTGCCGTGGCCATCGCGGGCGCAAATGCGCTCGATCTCGCGGGGCTCGTGGATCTGTCCCGTTCCGCCTATCCCGCGCCGCGCTGGCCGTGGCTCGCGTTTCTCATCGGCGGATTACTCTTTGGCATCGGCATGACGCTGGCGTCCGGTTGCGGCAGCCGCAGCCTGATCCGCATCGGCGGCGGCAATCTCAAATCGCTGGTCGCCATGCTGTTCCTCGCCCTGGCCGCGGAGATGACGCTACGCGGCCTGCTTGCGCCGCTGCGCACGGAAGTGCTGGGCGCGCTCTCCATCCAGTTCGATCAGGGGCAGGACCTGGCATGGCTGCTTGCCGGGGCGCTCGGCGTCGGCAAGCGCAGCGTGCAACCGTGGATCGCTGCCGGACTTTCGCTGGCACTGCTGGCCTTCGTGCTGAAGGATCGCGATTTTCGCGCCGACCACGAGCGCCTGTTCGCAGCCGTGGTGATCGGCCTGACCATTGTCGGCGGCTGGTATGTCACCGGTCATCTCGGTTTCGTCGCA
The DNA here is from genome assembly GCA_043758735.1 of Betaproteobacteria bacterium. Classification (GTDB taxonomy): domain Bacteria; phylum Pseudomonadota; class Gammaproteobacteria; order Burkholderiales; family JACQAP01; genus JACQAP01. The sequence continues at coordinate 987 of JAYVMZ010000387.1, read as the reverse complement.
GAAGATCCGGAGACGCTGCAGGAAGCCTACCTCGGCACGCGCACCGCGCGCCCCGAATCCTTCACTTTCATCGGCCCCGCCGCCAATGCGCTGGAGTTGCTGCAGTTCTGGACCGATAAATCCGCGCGCGTAACCTTCGGCGTCGCGGTGGTGGTCGGCACCCTCGCCGGGGCGTTCGCCTATGCGTTGTTCAAGCGCCGCTTCCACTGGGAGAGTTTTGCGTCCGCGTCCGATACGCGCAATCACGCGGTCGGCGGAGTTCTGATGGGATTCGGTGGGGTCACCGCGGCGGGTTGTACCATCGGCCAAGGCATCACCGGCGTCTCGACGCTCGCACTGGGCTCGATCCTGGTGTTTTTTTCCATCATAGCTGGCGCCGCGCTGACCATGAAGATACAGTACCGGCGCATGCTGAAAGCAGGTTAGCGGGAGCTGTTGACCGTACCACGTGTTGCGCGCGGTTTGACGTGCCAACTGACAGGCCGGTAGAATGCGCCTCTTTTTTTGGGCGGTTAGCTCAGTTGGTAGAGCAGCGGACTTTTAATCCGTTGGTCGCGAGTTCAAGTCTCGCACCGCCTACCATTCAACACAGAGGGTTAGCGCCGAGCTCGCCCATTGCCGTTTCGCGAGTAGGAATTCGTGGAGGGCTAACGCACGCGCTTTAGCTATCCAAATGCGATAACGATCCCGACCAAGGTGGCTGCCGCTATCGCACCAAACAGCAGACGTTGACCCGGGTCGCGCCACAGCCGGCTCAAGGCGCTGAGCGGCTGAGATGGGCGGGAGAGCAGAGCACGATCGTGCCCTGTCGGCGCAGCGACCCTTTGCAGCGCCTTGGAGGAATCAAATCGTCGCGAAAGAGAAAGGTGAGTGCTCGAATCAACCGTGTTTGGGGTAGCCGCAATCCTCCCCGATTTGGTATTTTCCGTATCCAGCCTCAGTGTCTTTGCCGCATCTTTTTCCGCTGGAATCACTGACCCCGGCTGG
>JAYVMZ010000386.1:0-9962 GCA_043758735.1 Betaproteobacteria bacterium | reverse complement strand
GGACCGGCTCCCAGCAACAACGCCATGGCCAGCATTTTTTTGGACAACCGGTTCATGTTCCGCTCTCCCCTTGACTCGTTCGACTGCCGAGACTCCCTTCTCCCCCCGGGGATACCCTGGCGGGGACTCTAAAACACGAAGCGCTCGGGCTGTTTGACGTTCTGCAACGCCGGAATGGATGTTTCGAACAGGCCCACCGAATTGAATGCGCGTTCGGAAACCCTTGTGATCAGGTGCGCGGTCATCACGGGCGGCTCACCGACCACCGCCAGCAGCCTGCCGTCGACGGCGAGTTGTTCCTGGAACGCAGTGGACAGCACGGGAACGGAACCGGTCAGGAGAATCACATCATAAGGCGCCTCCGCGGGCCAGCCTTCGGCGCCATCGCCGGTGATCAACTGCACGTTCTGTAGTCCATGGCCCGCAAGCTTGCGGGTGGCGGCCTGGCTGAATTCCTTGATGCGATCGACCGACACCACCTGGCCGCCCAGCTTCGCCAGAAGCGCGGTGACGTAGCCGCTTCCCGTCCCAACTTCCAGAATCTTGTCGGTCTTGCGCACATCCAGTTCCTGGATCATGCGCGCTTCCATTTTCGGTGCTAGCATCGATTCACCGTGGCCGAGCGGGATTTCCATGTCGGCAAACGCAAGGTCCCGGTATTTTTCGGGCACGAATTCTTCGCGCTTGATTGTCAGCAGCAGAGCCAGCACGGTCTGGTCGAGTACTTCCCAAGTGCGGATCTGGCTCTCGACCATGTTGAGTCGCGCCTGTTCCTGATTCATCGCTTTTGAGCACAATCGACGATTTTGTAAGCTTGCAATTATCACACAATTCAATTAGCGTCATGGCTGCGTTAGGGGTCCTGCGCGCGAGTGGCGCGGGTGAGACAAACCCTTCGAACCTGTACGGATAATGCCGATGCAGGGAAGCGCGTCGAAAGTCTCGATTCCCGCGCTTTTCCTGTGCCTCCACAGCTTCCAGGAGCGGATCATGAATGCCAATCCCAAGTTTCTGAGTTCCACGGCCCGTGTAGACGAAGCGGCCGTAAAACCATTGCCGAGTTCGCGCAAAGTCTATGTTCAGGGTTCTCGCGAAGACATCCAGGTGCCGATGCGCGAAATTTCGCAAAGCGACACACCGGCGAGTTTCGGCGCGGAGCCCAACCCGCCGATGTTCGTCTACGACACGTCCGGGCCTTACACCGACCCGCGCGCCGCGATCGACATCCGCAACGGCCTCAATCCGCTACGCGAACGCTGGATCGAGGAGCGCGCCGATACCGAAATGATGGCGGGGCCGACTTCCATCTACGGTCGCACACGCCTCGACGACGCAAAGCTCGCACAGATGCGTTTCAACCTGCATCGCAAACCGCGCCGCGCCAGGCCCGGCATGAACGTCAGCCAGATGCACTACGCGCGCAAGGGCATCATCACGCCGGAGATGGAGTTCATCGCGATACGCGAGAACCAGCGTCGCGACGCCTTGCCGGAATTGATCACGCGACAGCACGCCGGCGAGAATTTCGGCGCCAGCCTGCCGAAGCAGATCACGGCGGAATTCGTCAGGGACGAGGTCGCTCGCGGGCGCGCCATCATTCCGGCCAACATCAACCATCCGGAAGCCGAGCCGATGATCATCGGCCGCAATTTCCTGGTGAAGATCAACGCCAACATCGGCAACTCGGCGCTCGGCTCCAGCATTCAGGAAGAAGTCGAGAAAATGACTTGGGCGATCCGCTGGGGCGGCGATACGGTCATGGACCTGTCGACGGGAAAGCACATCCACGAAACCCGAGAATGGATCGTGCGCAATTCGCCAGTGCCGATCGGCACGGTGCCGATCTACCAGGCTCTGGAGAAAGTCGACGGAAAAGCCGAAGAACTCAACTGGGAAATATTCAAGGACACGCTGATCGAGCAGGCGGAACAAGGAGTGGACTACTTTACGATCCACGCCGGTGTTCGGCTCGCCTATGTCCCGCTCACCGCCAAGCGCATGACCGGCATCGTTTCGCGCGGCGGTTCCATTCTCGCCAAGTGGTGTCTCGCGCACCACAAGGAAAACTTCCTCTATACGCATTTCGAAGACATCTGCGAGATCATGAAGGCCTACGATGTGTCATTCTCGCTGGGCGACGGTTTGCGACCGGGATCGATCTACGATGCCAACGACGAAGCTCAACTCGGCGAACTGCGCACGCTTGGCGAACTCACCCAGGTCGCCTGGAAGCACGACGTACAAGTCATGATCGAAGGCCCGGGCCATGTTCCGATGCACCTCATCAAGGAGAACATGGATCTGCAACTCAAGCTCTGCCACGAGGCGCCGTTCTACACGCTGGGGCCGCTGACCACGGACATCGCGCCGGGCTACGACCACATCACGTCCGCCATTGGCGCGGCGATGATCGGCTGGTACGGTACCGCGATGCTCTGCTACGTCACGCCGAAGGAACACCTTGGCTTGCCGGACAAGGACGACGTCAAGGACGGCATCATCGCCTACAAGATCGCCGCGCACGCCGCCGATCTTGCGAAAGGCCATCCCGGCGCGCAAATGCGCGACAACGCGCTATCGAAAGCCCGCTTCGAATTCCGCTGGGACGACCAATTCAATCTCGGCCTGGATCCGGACAAGGCGAAGCAGTTCCATGATGAGACGCTGCCGCAGGACGGCGCGAAGCTGGCGCACTTCTGTTCGATGTGCGGTCCACATTTTTGCTCGATGAAAATCACGCAGGATGTGCGCGATTACGCCGCGACGCTGGGCGTGCCGGAGGGCGAGGCGCTGCAAAAGGGAATGACGGAAAAGGCGGCGGAATTCGTCGCGGCCGGCGCCGAGATTTATCGCAAGGCCTGATCGTGTGCAGGTCAACGGCGTCGAAGAAATTTGCCGCCCTTTTTTTTAGTTTCGCGGGGAGTTCATGGACCTGCCGCTGCTGATCAAGGCGCTCATTCTGGGCGTTGTCGAGGGAGTCACAGAATTCCTGCCCATCTCGAGCACCGGCCACCTGATCCTGGTCGGCGATCTTCTCGACTTCAACACTGAAAAAGGCAAGCTGTTCGAAATCGTGATCCAGTGCGGCGCCATCCTCGCCATCGTCTGGGAGTATCGCGCAAAGCTGGTTTCAGTCGTCGCGCGTTTGCCCGCTGACCCACAGGCGAGGCGCTTCGCCATGAATCTTCTGGTCGCTTTCATCCCGGTCGCCGTCCTTGGTTTGCTGTTCGGCAAAGCAATCAAGGAAGTGCTGTTCAAGCCAGTCCCGGTGGCCGTGGCATTCATCGTCGGCGGCTTCATCATTCTGTGGGCGGAACGCCGCAAACACGAAGTCACGGTGAGCAGCGTCGATGAAATGACCTGGCCCGACGCCCTGAAAATAGGTCTGGCGCAATGTCTGGCGCTGATCCCGGGCACTTCCCGCGCGGGGGCCACCATCATCGGCGGCTTGTTCTTCGGCCTGTCACGCCGCGCCTCCACCGAGTTCTCTTTTTTCCTGGCGATCCCGGTTTTATTCGCGGCATCGGCCTACGAGCTGTTCAAACACCGCAGCATGTTGTCGGCGGATGACCTGGGCATTCTTGCGGTGGGACTCGTCGCAGCCTTCGTATCCGCATTCGCATGCGTACGGTGGCTGCTGCGTTACATCAGCCGGCACGATTTCACGGTCTTCGCCTGGTATCGGATCGCCTTCGGGATCATTGTGCTGTTGACCGCTTACACGGGCGCGCTGAACTGGACGACTGCCTGATCGCAATAAGGCGGGCAGATTCCAAGGTCGGCCGGATCAACTCTGCACCCAGGGCAACCCGGCAAACTTCCAGCCCCCGAGCGATGCGCGATGGCCTTGCGCATTCTTGTCTCCTTCGAATCCTTCAAGGATGTTGTAGCTGTGGGCATACCCGACCTGGCTGGCTGCGGCGGCCGCGGCGTGCGAGCGCGCACCGCTTCGGCAGAGAAACATGACTATGGCGTCCTTACCGGCATACGTCTTCAGTTGTTCGAGGAAACCGGGGTTCGGTTGCGCGCCCGGATAGGTCTGCCATTCGATCGGAATGCTGCCAGTTGCCTTGCCGACAAAGTCCCACTCCGCGCGGGTCCGTACATCTATCAATTTGGCATCGGGCGCGCCTTGCAAGAGTTCATAAGCCTCTGCCGGCAATAATGCACCAGCGTAGGGCAAATTCATCTCGGCAGCCCGACGAGCAGCGTTATTCAGAATTTCTGACGTATCTTTCATTATCTTTCCTTTTACAGGGACTTAACCGATAGCGATCAGGCCCAAGAACAATTCCGCGAGACCGTACATGAAGACTAGCAGATTCGATTTCGGAAGAAGATTTCTCTTGCCAGGAACATTCACATGCACTAATTTCGGGCATCAATCGGTACTAGGCCTTCAATTAGTGCGCCGCTAGGTGGGCTTTATGGCCTAAGCGTTTGTGAATTCTCGACTAATTGTTTTTTTTGCTGGGCATGGTTCCTGCAGAAACTGTGGCTGGCTGAAAATCCCTCGCATTCATTTCCCAACTCAGGAGAGTAAAAATGGCGGTAGCAGACGTATTTAAATTGATGAAAGAAAGCGATGTGAAGTTCGTTGACCTGCGGTTTACCGACACCCGCGGCAAGGAACAGCACGTTACCGTCCCCGCTCATGCGTTCGGTCAGGACAAATTCGACGACGGTCACGCATTCGACGGCTCGTCCATCGCGGGCTGGAAGGGCATCCAGGCTTCGGACATGCTGTTGATGCCGGATCCCGATTCCATTCGCCTGGACCCGTTCTCCGATGAAGTGACGATGAACATCCAGTGCGACGTCATCGAACCTGCGGATGGCAAAGGTTATGACCGCGATCCGCGCTCCATCGCCAAGCGCGCCGAGGCTTACCTGAAGTCGAGCGGCATCGGCGACACCGCCTACTTCGGTCCGGAACCCGAGTTCTTCATATTCGACAGCGTTACCTGGAATGTCGACATGTCCGGATGCGGCGTAAAAATTTCGTCCGAAGAAGCGCCGTGGTCCTCAAGCAAGGAATTCGAAGGCGGCAACATGGGCCACCGCCCGCCGATCAAGGGCGGCTATTTCCCGGTACCCCCGGTCGATTCGCTGCAGGACATCCGCAACGCGATGTGCCTCGCACTCGAGCAACAAGGCGTGGAAGTCGAAGTACACCACCACGAAGTCGCGGCGCCCGGCCAGTGCGAAATCGGCACCAAGTTCAATTCGCTCGTCAAGCGCGCCGACTGGCTGCAGATCCTCAAGTACACGGTCTGGAATGTCGCGCATTCTTACGGCAAAACCGCGACCTTCATGCCCAAGCCCATAGTCGGCGACAACGGCTCCGGCATGCATGTGCACCAATCCGTCTGGAAGGGTGGGCAGAACCTGTTTGCCGGCAATGGTTACGCCGGCCTGTCCGATTTCGCGCTGTACTACATCGGCGGCATCATCAAGCACGCGCGTGCGCTGAATGCGATCACCAATCCCGGCACCAACTCTTACAAGCGTCTCGTGCCGGGCTTCGAGGCTCCGATCAATCTCGCATACTCGGCGAAGAATCGGTCGGCATCCTGCCGCATTCCGCACGTTGCCAGCCCCAAGGGCCGTCGCGTCGAAGTGCGTTTCCCGGATCCCACAGCGAATCCCTACCTCGCGTTTTCGGCGCTGCTGATGGCCGGACTCGACGGCGTTCAGAACAAGATCCACCCCGGTGATCCGATCGACAAGAACCTGTACGACCTGCCACCGGAAGAAGCCGCAAAAGTGCCGCATCCGTGTCATTCGCTCGACCAGGCGCTCGAGGCACTGGAAGCGGATCACGCCTTCCTGACCAAGGGCGGCGTGTTCTCCGAAGACATGATCAGGGCGTATATCGAACTGAAGATGGAGGAAGTCACGCGTTTCCGGATGACGACCCACCCCGTCGAATTCGATATGTATTACAGCCTGTAACTTCAACTCTCACGCCGAAAAAAGGGCGGGCATTCCCGCCCTTTTTGTTTACCGGCGCTGAATTTCCCGGGAAGCCGTGGATTGATAATCGAAAATACCTGTCCTACACTCGTGCGCGGGACAGCCAGACGCTGTCGCACGCCCTTTTTCTCCTTCAACCTGGCAGGTGATACCGATGCATGTTCGCCGTCTCGCCGCGTTTCTCGCACTCGCATTGCTGCAGCCCGTGGCCTGGGCGGAAACCTGCAAGTATCTGGACGGCGACGGTCGCGTGATCTATTCGAATACGCCAAACAGTCCGCCGAAGGGATCGACCAAGGTCAAGTGTTTCGAAGACCCCGTCTCAAAACGGGCACCGGGCAGTACGGTGAATTCGGGTGCCAAACCGGCGAACTCGGACGCCAAGGCCACGCTGCCGAAGGTCAGCGAAAACACGCAGAAAACGCGGGACGACGAGCGCCGGCGCATCCTGGAACAGGAGCTTGCGGACGAAACCGGTCAACTCGCGCAGGCCAAAACCGATCTTGCCGCGCAGGAATCCATACGCAACGGCAACGAGCGCAACTACGAGCGCTTTCTCGAGCGGGTAAAACCCTACCGCGATGCAGTGGGAACGCACGAACACAACATCGAAGCGATCAAGCGCGAAATCGCCAACCTGAAATAGGTTCCCGCGCTGCGCGCGTCGCAAGTCCGTCCTTTCCATTCGCAGCAGTCCGTCGCCGCTGCGCGCGATACAACCATCGTGGCGCAATTCTTGCGGCATCGTCCTTGGTCCGCCACGTAACGTTTCCATGGCCCCACTAAGTTTTCCCGGACTGGACGCGTTGGCGACGGCAGTCGTCCTGCTCGACATGAAGCTTGTCGTGCGGTACTTGAATCCCGCGGCGGAAAACCTGCTTGCGATCAGCGCCAACAACATTGTCGGAACGCCGCTCGACCGGCTGATTACCAATCCTGAACTGATGGTCTCCGCAGTCAACTACGCGAGAGAAAACAATTGCAGCTATACGCAACACGAACTTCCACTGACGATAACCGGGCACCCGCGGCTGGAGGTTTCCTGCACGATTACGCCGATGGAACTCAGCGAACTGACGGGATTTCTGATCGAGTTGAGCCCGCTCCAGCAGCAATTGCGCATTGCGCGCGAAGAACGCCTCATGGACCAGAGCACGCAGACCAGGGAACTGATCCGCAACCTCGCTCACGAAATCAAAAATCCGCTGGGCGCGCTGCGCGGCGCGGCACAGTTGCTCGACAGGGAACTGGAGCGCCCGGAACTCCACGAATACACGCAAGTCATCATGAAAGAGGCGGACCGCCTGCAGTCGCTGATGGACCGGTTGCTCACACCCCACCGCCTACCCCAGATTACGCACTTCAACATTCACGAGGCGCTGGAACGCGTGCGCACCCTGCTGTTGGTGGAGTTTCCGGATGGAATAACCATTGATCCGGACTATGACGTGAGCCTGCCGTCACTGATGGCGGACCGCGAGCAGATCATTCAGGCGTTGCTGAATATCGCGCGCAACGGCGCCCAGGCCATGCAGGGCAGGGGCAGGATTATTCTGCGCACCCGCGTTGCCCGCCGGGTCACGCTGGCAAAGAAGATGCACCGGCTTGCATTGATGGTAAACATCATCGACGACGGACCGGGAATTCCGGAGGAGCTCAAGGACAAGATTTTCTTTCCGCTGGTATCGGGGCGCGAAGGCGGCCACGGCATCGGATTGACGATCGCGCAGACCTTCGTGAACCAGCATCACGGCGCCATCGAAGTGGAAAGCCGGCCCGGAGAGACGCGCTTCAGCATTCTGTTTCCGATTTCGAACGAAACGGAAAACGGCAAGGGCAAATAGGAAAATGTCACGTGCGGTCCCTCTCGCCGGCGTAACGGTTTCCTATTCGTCATCAACCATTCTGTCCATCAACCTATGAAACCTGTCTGGATCATCGACGACGATCGTTCAATCCGCTGGGTGTTTGAAAAAGCACTCGCACGTGAGGACATCGCGTTCAAGGTATTTGCCTCCGCGCAGGAAGCGCTGCAGGCGCTTTCCTCCTCCACGCCGCAAGTGGTGGTGAGCGACATACGCATGCCGGGCGGCTCCGGCCTCGAGTTGCTGCAGAAATTGAAGGAGAAGCATCCCGCCCTGCCGGTCATCATCATGACCGCCTATTCGGACCTGGAAAGTGCCGTGGCCGCCTTCCAGGGCGGGGCCTTCGAGTATCTGCCGAAGCCTTTCGACGTGGACCATGCGGTCGACCTGATCCGGCGCGCGATGGAGGAAAGCCTGCGCCAGGACGACGTGACCGAAGTTACCCAGGAATCTCCGGAGATCCTGGGCCAGGGCGCGTCCATGCAGGAAGTGTTTCGCGCGATCGGCCGGTTGACCCAGTCGCACGCAACAGTGCTGATCAACGGCGAATCCGGTACCGGCAAGGAGCTCGTCGCACGTGCGCTGCACCGGCATAGCCCGCGCGCCACAAAGCCTTTCATTGCAATCAATGCTGCCGCAATTCCGAAAGACTTGCTCGAATCCGAATTGTTCGGCCACGAACGCGGTGCCTTTACCGGCGCGCAGGCCATGCGCCGCGGCCGCTTCGAGCAGGCCGAAGGCGGGACGCTGTTCCTGGACGAAATCGGCGACATGCCGCCCGATCTTCAGACGCGATTGTTGCGCGTGCTGTCGGACGGTCAGTTCTATCGGGTCGGCGGCCACCAGCCGATCAAGGCCAACGTGCGCATCATCGCTGCAACCCACCAGGACCTGGAAGTCCGCGTCAAAAGCGGCCTGTTCCGCGAGGATCTGTTCCATCGCCTGAACGTCATCCGCCTTCGCCTACCGGCGCTGCGCGAGCGCCGCGACGATATTCCGCTGCTGGCCAAGCATTTCCTGCAGAAGAGCGCGCGCGAACTCGGCGTGGAATCGAAGAAACTATCCGAAGCCGCGATGAAATACCTGACGTCACTGGACCTGCCCGGCAACGTGCGCCAACTCGAGAACCTGTGCCATTGGCTCACCGTCATGGCGCCGGGGATGAACATCGACGTCAAGGATCTGCCGCCGGAACTGCGCGAAGAAACACGCGTGGCTTCAGCGGAAAACTGGGTGGCGGCGCTCGAGCGCGAAGCGGAAGCTTCGCTCAAACGCGGCGACAGCGCGATCCTGGATGAACTCACCCGCCAGTTCGAACGCGCCCTGATCACGCGCGCCCTGGCTCACACCGGCGGGCGGCGCATCGAAGCTTCGGTGCTGCTCGGCATGGGCCGCAATACGCTGACACGCAAGATCCAGGAACTCGGATTGGGAGAAGAAGCCGGCCGGGAAAAGTAGAACCCCTAAATACGGATCACCACAATGGCCTTAGCCCAAATCAGCGATGACGGGGGCGTGATCGGAAGGCCGCTCGTTTTTGCGCATTTCCACGTCGATGCGGCTTGATCTGCAACCCGGCGCGAGTCCGTCGCTCACCAGGATGTGGTCGATGCGCAGGCCCATCTTGCGCTGGAATGCGTTCATGCGGTAATCCCACCACGAATACGATCTCTCCGGCTGCTCGAACAACCTGAAGCTGTCCTTGAAGCCGATGCCGAGCAGTTCCTGAAAAGCGGCGCGCTCTGGGGGGCTGCACAACACCTGCCCCTCCCAGGCTTTGGGGTCGTGAACATCGCGATCTTCCGGTGCGATGTTGAAGTCGCCGAGCACGGCAATGCGCGGATGCTTTTTCGATTCGCCCTGCAGCCAGGCTGAAAACGCTTTCAGCCAGCCAAGTTTGTATTGATATTTGTCGGAGTCGAGGCTCTGGCCGTTGGGCACATACGCGCACACTACGCGCACACCCTTCACTGTTGCCGAAATCACCCGCTTCTGCGCGTCGACGAAACCGCCGATGCCATGCTCGACCGCGTCAGGCATGTCACGCGACAGGATCGCCACTCCGTTATAGGTCTTCTGCCCGGAGAATACCGCCCGATATCCAGCCTGCTCGATGTCCCT
>JAYVMZ010000385.1:0-10307 GCA_043758735.1 Betaproteobacteria bacterium | reverse complement strand
GACAGGTGCTTTTCGTGCATCTTGTTGTAGATGCTGTAGAGGTTCTTCTCGCGGCCGCTGACCGTGGCTTCGAGGTGGTTGTCGGCCAGCTTCTGCTTGATGGCATCGAGAATCTTGTCCACCACTTCGCGCCGGTTGCCGCGCGCGCGCAACAACGCCTTGGACAGCACGTTGAAACGGTTCGGATAGAGGTGGCGGAAGGCGAGTTCCTGCAATTCCTGGTAGAGATCGTTCAGGCCCAGCCGGTGCGCGATCGGCGCGTAAATCTCGAGCGTCTCGCGCGCGATGCGCTCGCGTTTCTTCGGGTGCATGACCGTCAGCGTGCGCATGTTGTGCAGGCGGTCGGCCAGTTTGATCAGGATGACGCGCACGTCGCGCGCCATCGCCAGCAGCATCTTGCGGAAGTTTTCCGCCTGGGCTTCTTCCTGCGTCTGGAATTCGATGCGATCGAGCTTGGAGACGCCGTCGACGAGGTCGGCCACGTGCTTGCCGAACTTCTCGCTGATCTCGCCCTTGGTGACCGCGGTGTCCTCCATCACGTCATGCAGCAACGCGGCGGTCAGGGCCTGGGCGTCGAGATGCCATTGCGCGAGGATCTGGGCGACGGCGATCGGATGGGAGATATAAGGATCGCCGGACTTGCGGAACTGGCCTTCGTGCGCGATTTCACTGAACTGATACGCGCTTTGCAGTTGAACTATGTCCTCCGGCTTGAGGTAGCCGGCTGCGTTCTTGAACAGAAGCTCGGCTTCGGACATGGGGGCTTCAGCCGCGGCCGGCGGACTCGCTGCGTTCACCGGCAGTTACAGGGGATTGGGCTGAGCCTCCTGCGGTCGTCGTGACGGCGGGGCCGTCAGGCCTTGGTCTTGAGGATTTCGGCCCCGACCTTCTGGGACGCGATTTCGCGCAGTGCGATGACGGTGGGTTTGTCCTTGTTGGTATCCACCAACGGAGACGCGCCGGTGGCCAGCTGTCGCGCGCGGTAAGTCGCGGCGAGCGTGAGCTCGAATCGATTCGGGATGTGTTTCAGGCAATCTTCTACGGTTATGCGCGCCATGTGCAGCTCATTTCAGACTGTTGATTAAATCGCTGTGGCGGGAAACTTGTGCGGCGATCCGCAACCGGGTCGCCCGCACGATGCTCACCAAGTCTTCGACAGCATCGTCGAAATTGTTGTTGATCATAACATAGTCGAATTCGGTCAAACGGGCGATCTCGCCCCGGGCGGCCTGCAGCCGCCGCTCGATGACGGCCTTGCTGTCCTGTCCGCGGTCGATCAGGCGCCGCCGCAGCGTCTCCGGCGAGGGCGGCAGGATGAAAATGCCGATGGCCTCGGGAATGAGCCTGCGCACCTGCTGCGCGCCCTGCCAGTCGATTTCCAGCACGATATCGACGTCGCGGGCCAGTTGCTCGTCGATCCACGCCTGCGATGTGCCATACAGGTTGCCGTGGACTTCAGCGCTTTCCAGGAATTCGCCGCGTCCGATCATGGCCTCGAATACCGGCCTCGACACGAAATGATAGTCGCGCCCGTCTTGTTCGCCCGGCCGCGGCGCGCGCGTGGTATGCGACACCGATAGCCGCGCGCTGCTGTCGCGCCTGAGCAGTTCGGCGACCAGCGAGGTTTTGCCGGCGCCGGATGGCGCGCAGATGATGAATACGTTACCTTTCATCGCATTCGCGGGCAGCCATTTCCGGGGTTTGGTCAGCCATATCCGCTACTCGATGTTCTGGATTTGCTCGCGCATCTGCTCGATCAGCACCTTGAGGTCCATTGAGGTCTGGGTGAATTCCATGTCGACCGATTTCGAGCCCAGGGTATTGGCTTCTCGATTGAGCTCCTGCATCAGGAAGTCGAGGCGCTTGCCGGCGGCGCCGCCTTTGTCGAGGATGCGTCGGATTTCGCCGAAATGGGCGGTCAGCCGCGACAATTCCTCGTCGACGTCGATCTTCGACGCAAACAGCACCAGTTCCTGCTTCAGGCGCTCGTCGTCCAGGCTGACCATCGCGTCTTTCAGCCTCGCCGTCAGCTTTTCCCGGTAGCTGCTCACCAGTTGCGGCATGCGCGGTGCGAGTCTGGTCACCAGCGCCTCCATGGACGCGATGCGTTCCAGCAGAAGATCCTTGAGCTTTTCGCCTTCGCGCCCGCGGGTTGCCGTCAGGTCGTCGAGCGCGCGATCGAGCAAGCGACCGCAGGCTTCCTGCAATTCGTCCGGCACCAGGTCGTCGTTGCCGAGCATGCCGGGCCAGCGCAGCACGTCGGCGACCGACAGCGACTGGGCCTCACGCAGCACAGTTTTCACGCGGGCATTCAGTTGCGCGAGTTGCCCCAGCAATCTGCCATCGAGTTCGAGGTTCGACTGCGAGGCAGCCGATTTGGACATGGCGATGCGCACTTCGACCTTGCCGCGGCCGATGCGCGACGTGGCCTTCTCCCGCAGGCCCGATTCGAGCGGACGCAGTTCGTCGGGGATGCGAAACTGGATATCGAGATAGCGATGATTCACCGAGCGTAGTTCAAGATTCAGCGCGCCGAACGGAAGTTCGGCTGCGGCGACTGCATAACCCGTCATGCTGTAAATCATGGGCGGCCCGGAAGCTTTACAAGGGAGAAAGACTTCACCAAAATTGGCGAGCCGAAAAGATAGCACACAAATCAGGGCGTTTTCCGATTCGCGCGGCGGCTTCCATCTCTTGCCGCGCGCCCCGAGCCCTGCCCATTCCGACGTCATCCAGAAAAGAAAGAACAGCCATGCGACCGAGCGGACGTGCCCCCGATCAATTGCGAAAGCTAAACATCACCCGCGCCTACACGCGCCATGCGGAAGGATCGGTGCTGATCGAGTGCGGCGACACCAAGGTCCTCTGTACCGCGAGCGTCGAGGACAAGGTTCCGCCTTTCCTGAAAGGCAAGGGCCAGGGCTGGCTCACCGCGGAGTACGGCATGCTGCCGCGCTCCACCAACACGCGATCCGATCGCGAGGCGGCGCGCGGCAAGCAGTCCGGGCGCACGCAGGAAATCCAGCGCCTGATCGGGCGCAGCCTGCGTGCGGTGACCGACCTCCATGCGCTCGGCGAGCGCACGATCCAGATCGACTGCGATGTCATCCAGGCCGATGGCGGCACACGCACCGCGAGCATCACCGGGGCCTTCGTTGCATTGCATGACGCGGTCACGTTTCTGAACAACAAGCAGGCCTTCGCGAAGTGGCCGCTGCGCGATTTCGTCGCGGCGGTTTCGGTCGGGATATTTCAGAGCATTCCGGTGCTCGACCTGGATTACCCGGAGGATTCGAACAGCGATACCGACATGAACGTAGTCATGACCGGCGGCGGGGCGCTGGTGGAAGTGCAGGGCACCGCCGAGGGCGAGCCGTTTTCCAGGCTCGAGATGAACGCGATGCTCGACCTTGCCGAACGCGGTATCGGGCAACTGGTCGCCGCGCAAAAGGCTGCGCTCGGCAAAACCTGATCACCAGTTTTGGCATGTTCAATAATCTGGTCATCGCATCCAACAACCCGGGTAAGCTGCGCGAGATCGGCGAGATACTTGCTCCGCTGGGCATCGAGGTGTCGCCACAGTCGGCGTTCGGCGTGCCCGAGGCGGAGGAGCCCTACGATACATTTATTGAAAATGCGCTGGCGAAGGCGCGGCATGCGGCCGCCATCACCGGATTGCCGGCGCTGGCGGATGATTCCGGCATCTGTGTCGATGCGCTCGGCGGTGCCCCGGGGGTGCATTCGGCGCGCTACGCCGGGGAACCGCGCTCGGACGCGCGCAACAACGCCAAATTGCTCGAAGTGCTGGGCGGGCGCCAGGACCGCCAGGCGTATTATTACTGCGTCATGGTATTGATGCGGCACGCGCAGGACCCGCAGCCGCTGATCGCCGAAGGCCTGTGGCGGGGTGAAATCCTGCGGGCGCCGCGCGGTTCTGGCGGCTTCGGCTACGATCCTTTGTTCCTGGATCCGTTATTTGGGCAGACTGGCGCGGAACTTGTACCCGCCCAAAAGAATCTGATGAGTCACCGTGGCAAGGCGCTGGCGCTGCTCGTCGATGCCTTGCGGCAGCGCGGCTGATTGGCGGGAGAATTCGACGGCCGCCGCGGTTTTAGCAAAGAAGCCCTATTCGCTACCCAAGCGCATTGAATCAATCCGGGAGACTGACATGAAAAGCAAGGCAATTTCGGCGGATAAGCTGATGGAGGATCTGCGCCTGGTGGTGACGGACGCGGAAGAATTACTCAGGGCCACTGCCGGACAGGCGGGTGAAAAGGTCACCGCGGCGCGCGCGCGGGCGGAAGAATCCATCGATGCGGCAAAGACACGTATCGCGCAGGCCGGCTATGCCGCCGCCGCGCAGACACGCGAGGCCGCCAAGGCGACGGACGACTACGTGCACGACAACCCGTGGACTGCCATCGGCGTTGCCGCCGCGGTGGGCATCGTCATCGGCGTTCTGCTGGCAAGAAAGTAAACCGCCGCGCATGGACGACAAAGAAGATTCCCGCGAGCGGCAAGGCCATCCCCTGAGCATGTTCGATTCGATAAGGCGGTTGCTCGACACGCTGGTCGGCATTGCGCAGACCCGCATAGAGTTGCTCGGCACCGAAGTCGAAGAGCAGGTCGCGCGCCTGACGTCGATGCTGTTGTGGACCATCGTCGCGCTGTTCCTGGCGTTTACGACGGCTGTCCTGGTCGCCGTGGCCATCCTGATCACGTTTTGGGATACCAATCGCATCCTGGTTGCCGTCCTGCTGGCGGCGGGATTCGCGCTACTCGCGTTGATCGCGTTCATGCGGGTCAAGGCTTTAGCGCGGGGCAGACCGGCATTGTTCAAGGCGACGCTCGAGGAACTCGCCAAGGACCGCGATCGCCTGGGGGAAAAAAGATGAACGGCCGGCTGCGCGAAATCGTGCGCCGGCGTCGTCTGCTGGTGGCGCTGGCAACCGAGCAGCGCGTGGAAATTGCCTTGCAGGCAGGCGAAGTTCGCCAGTCGCTGGCACTCGCCGATCTCGCATGGCGCGGCTACCGGCGCCTGAAATCGAATCCCGTCGTGATCGCCGTCGCCGCCGTCGGCCTGTTTGCGATCGGACCCGGCAGGCTGCTGCGTACGGGTTATCGCGGCGGGCTGACCCTCCTTGGCCTGCTGCGCATCGTCAAGCTGTTCAGGGCGTTGCGTTGAAATTCTGCCTGCCGTGAAGGTCCGGCAGGCGTTGCAGGCGGGCCTGCGGCGCCCATAGTTCGCCCAGCAGCGGTTCGATTCCCTGTATCGGTCCGCTCGTCCAGAACACTTCGCTTCCCGGCCCGGTAGTGCGTGCCGATCCACGCAAAGCGAGTTGCCGCACCACTTCCTTTGCCACGGCCGTTCCGTTTTCGATGACCGCCACGTCGGGTCCGGCGATGCGTTGAACGATGTGGGCGACCAGCGGGTAGTGGGTGCAGCCCAGTACAATTACGTCCGCGTGCGCGGCCAGCAAGGGTTCGACGAAGCTGCGCAACAGTTGCTCGGTGCGCTCGCCATCGATCTGGCCGCGTTCGATGTGCTCGGCGAGGCCGGCGCAAGGCTGCCCCACGATGCACACGCCCGCGGCGAAACGTCCAATCAGGCCGCGGTAGCGTTCGCTCGCCAGCGTTGCCGGCGTCGCGAGCACGCCCACTACGCCGCTGCGCGTGGCGGCCACCGCCGGCTTGACCGCCGGCTCGACTCCGACGATCGGAATGGATAGCCGTTCGCGCAGGAGGTCGATTGCCGCGGCCGTCGCGGTATTACAGGCGACCACGATGATTTTGGCGCTTTGTCCGACCAGAAACCCGCCGATCGCCATGGCCCGGTCGCGAATCTGCTGCGGCGATTTTTGTCCATAGGGGACATGGGCGGCATCGGCGACGTAGACCAGATTTTCGCAGGGCAGCGCCTGGCGCACCGCGCGCAGGATGGTCAACCCGCCCACGCCGGAGTCGAATACCCCGATCGGACTGTCACTGCCGGATTGCATCATTGCGCTGATGACGGAATGCGTAGCCGTTGCACCGCGGAGGGAGGTGGCGGACAGGTTATAGTAGAAACCGGAATTCGTTCAAGACACGCATGCAGATCCTGGACTCCCCCGTTTCGAAGCGGCCGGTCGCGCTGTCGGTATTGCCGCCGTTGTCCCTCTACGTACACATCCCCTGGTGCGTTCGCAAGTGCCCGTATTGCGATTTCAATTCGCATGAGGTGAAAGGGGCGCAGGCCGCCGGCGACGGCGCGCTGCTGAATCTCGATAGCGCATTGGAACAACGCTACATCCAGGCGCTGATCGCCGACCTGGACCGGGCCTTGCCGCAAGTCTGGGGGCGCACGGTTTACACGGTGTTTTTCGGCGGCGGCACACCGTCGCTTCTGTCGGCGCGCGGCCTCGATGAATTGCTGTCGGCCATCCGCGCCCGCCTGCCGCTCGCGCCGGATGCCGAGGTCACCCTGGAAGCAAACCCGGGGACTTTCGAGGCACGCAAGTTCGCCGAGTTTCGCGCGCTCGGCATCAACCGGCTGTCGATCGGCATCCAGAGCTTCAACCCGGCGCATCTCAAGGCGCTCGGCCGCATCCACGACGCCTCGCAGGCGCGCTCAGCCATTGAGATCGCCCGGTCGAGCTTCGACAATTTCAATCTCGACCTGATGTACGCGCTGCCGGGGCAGACGCTGGCGCAGGCCATGGAAGACATCGATACCGCGATCGGTTTTTCGCCAGCGCATGTCTCGGCCTATCACCTCACCATCGAGCCGAACACTTTGTTCTACCGGCATCCACCCAAGGTGCCTGACGACGATGCGTCGGCGGACATGCAGCAGGCCATCGAATCGCGCCTTGCTGCTTCGGGCTACCGGCACTACGAAACGTCGGCATTCGCGAAGGCTGGTCACGAAGCCCGGCATAACCTGAACTACTGGACCTTCGGCGACTATCTGGGCATCGGTGCTGGCGCGCACGGCAAGCTGTCGTTCGCCGACCGGATCCTGCGTCAGACGCGTTACAAGCAGCCGCGCGAGTACATGGAAAAAGCGCAAGCCGGGATGGCGGCGCAACTGGAGCAGACGGTGACAGTCGACGACCTGCCCTTCGAATTCATGATGAATGCACTGCGGCTCACCGGGGGCTTCGAACTGTCGCTGTTCGCGGAGCGCACCGGGATGTCACTGCACGCGCTGCGCAGGGAACTGCAGGAGGCCGAGTCACGGGGGTTGATCGAGCGCGATCACCTGCGGCTGCGCCCGACGCTCAAGGGTCAGCGGTTTCTCAATGACCTGCTGCAGATATTTCTACGGGATCCAGCGCCGTCGTGACGGGAAATTAGCCGTCCTGCGGACGGCGATAAGGGCGATGACACAGAGGGCACAGAGGAAAAGCTATAGATGAGGACACAGAGAACTGCGAGAGACAACTGGAGGCGGACGACTGGCCGCAAACTTAATTGCCAATTATTTTCTCTGTGCTCTCTGCTTTTCCTCTGTGCCTCTGTGTCAACGCTCCTATGGCCGGCTATCGGCCGGCTTCGCGCGGAACACGATGTCCCAAACGCCGTGGCCGAGCTTCAGTCCGCGTGATTCGAACTTGGTGAGTGGTCGGTAATCCGGACGCGGCGCAAAGCCTTCCACGCTGTTGACCAGCAATGCTTCCCCCGAAAGCACCTCCAGGATCTGAACTGCATACTCCTCCCAGTCGGTAGCCACGTGCAGGTATCCGCCGGGCTGGAGCCGGCTTGTCAGCAGTCGCACGAACGCGGACTGCAGGAGCCGGCGCTTGTGATGGCGTTTCTTGGGCCAGGGGTCCGGAAAGAACACATGGATACCGGACAGACTGTCTGCACGGATCATGTGCGTCACGACTTCCACCGCGTCGTGCCGGATGATGCGGATGTTGGTCAGTTGCTGCGCTTCGATCAGCCGCAGAAGAGCGCCGACGCCGGGCGTATGCACTTCGATGCCGATGTAGTCGTTTTGCCGATGCTCCGTCGCGATCTGCGCGGTGGTTTCCCCCATGCCAAAGCCGATTTC
The DNA here is from genome assembly GCA_043758735.1 of Betaproteobacteria bacterium. Taxonomy (GTDB): domain Bacteria; phylum Pseudomonadota; class Gammaproteobacteria; order Burkholderiales; family JACQAP01; genus JACQAP01. The sequence continues at coordinate 2,269 of JAYVMZ010000385.1, read as the reverse complement.
GAGGAACTTCGGAGAGGATCGCGCAAAGGCGGCGTCGAAGTCGAACGGCGCGGCGTGGTAGGCGACGCCGAACAGGGGCAGCAGTGAATCGACGGCGCGACGCTGCGCGTTCGAGACACGGCCCTGGCGCAGCACGAAACTGCGGATTTGTCGTTGCGGGGAGCTCACCGGGCGCGAATATAACGCCTCGTCGGCCGCAGCGCCATACGAAACTGGGCTATCGCGCCCTGCGCAGGCGGTGGCGAAGTATCGTGATTGCGTCTGGAAGTGGCGCGTGGTCAACCGATGAGAACGCCAGGCAAGGCGGGCACTGCGCGTACGAACTCGTCCAGTGGCATCGGTTTACCGATGAGGTATCCCTGAATCACGTCACACCCCATCGCCTTGAGTCTGGCAAAAGTCTCGCGATCTTCCACGCCTTCCGCTACCACCCGCAGATCCAGTCCATGCGCCAGGCTTACCATCGATTCCACGATGCGCTCGTGCGCGGGGGCTTTCAGCATGTTGCGCACGAACGACATGTCGATCTTCAGTTCATCGAGCGGCAGGTCGCGCAGTCTGCTCATCGAGGAGTAACCCGTGCCGAAGTCGTCCATCGAAAGTTCGACACCGAGGAGCTTCATTTCCAGCAAAGCGTTGCGCGCCCTCGGCTGATCGTCCATCACGGCGGTTTCGGTCAGCTCGATGACAATGTGCTCCACCGGAACGGGCCAGAGCTGCAGCGCCTGGCCGACCAGCCCAACGATTTCCTTCTCTCGCAGATTATGCGCCGAAAAATTGATGCTGACGCCGATATCGAGCCCCCGGCGGCGGTACTCGGCGCACTCTCGCAACGCCGTGTTCATTACCCACTGCGTGAGGCTCGAGATGAGATTGGTGCGCTCGGCGACTTGCACCAGCCGGTCGGGGGGGATCATTCCCTTGCGCGGGTGATTCCATCGCAGCAGTGCCTCGGCGCTGATTATGCGATGGGAGGCCACGTAGAGCTTCGGCTGGTAACACAGGAACAGATCGTTGTTTTCGATCGCCTGCTTCAGGTCCGCCTGCAAATCGAACTGAAGCAGCGCCAGCGGATCGGTGTTGCCGTCATAGATCACCATCGTATCGTGGCGGGCCGCCGCGTCCGCGGCTGCAGTGGCAGCCTGGCGCAACAACTCGTCCGCATCGCAGTCGACCTCCGCGTAGGCAATGCCGATTCGGGCGCTTAGGAACAGCACATGGCCGTCAATCCTGAACGGGTCAGAGAGGGTTCGCATCGCCTTGTTCGCCGCCAGCACCGCGTGCTGCCGCGATGGCAGTGGGCCGAGCAGGCAGGCCAGTCGGTCGCGCCCGACGTGGCCGACGACATCGGAATCGCGAAGCGCCCCCGCCAGGCGCTCTGCCGCCTCGTGCAACAGCGCGTCCGAGGCGCGCAGTCCGAGGGCGCCATCGAGTCGTCAGACTTCAGCGACATCGATTAACAGCACAGCGCAGATGCGGGTGCCGCGCGCGAGTAAGCTCGCATCGACGCCCTCGAAGAAAGCGTCGTAATCGAGCGCTTTACCGCTGCGACGCATACCGCCTGCGGGTGCTTCGGTGCTCACAGGTAGAAGTCTTTTGGATCGACGCCGTACATACCCTGTTCCAGGCCGCGCTTGATCTCGTAGGGCACCCCGGTATCGCTCCGTGGATCATGGATTAGTTCGACCATTTTCGGGGATGCGTACGGCTTCTTCTTCGAGTTGAGGATCACCATAATGCGCGGGCGCAGGCGGCGAACCCGGCTATGCGCGATCACGACCGCCACCTCGCCGGTATTGAGCTCTACTAAACTGCCAACCGGATAAATTCCGATGCACTGAACGAAATTTTCGAGCAATGTCGGGTGGAAGAACCGTCCTGCCCAGCTATGCATCAGTTCCAGCGCTCCGTAGGGGGGCAGGCTGATATTGGCCGTTCGCCCGAGCGTCAGTTCGCGATAGCAATCGACGATCGCCGCCATCCTGCCGTAGACGCTGATGTCCTGCCCGAGCAGGCCGCGGGGATAGCCGCCTGCCGTCCTCGCGCTCGTGATGCTCTCTGACGATCTCGATGACCCGTTCCGGCGTGCCGACGGTTTTGCGCAACAACTCTTCGCTGTAAACAACGTGTCGCTTCACGATTGCGTGTTCCGCGGGATTTAGAATTTCTTTCTGGGTCTTCACGGAATCGAGTGGGTGATTTTGAGGGTTTTTAGAGCTTCGGGAGCATGCAGGTGAGGACTTTCAGCCGCAGGTATTCCTCGTCGCGC
>JAYVMZ010000384.1:0-5708 GCA_043758735.1 Betaproteobacteria bacterium | reverse complement strand
CTTCCGCGATTTTCCTGCCGTAGTCGAGCACCGCAACGCGATCGCAAAGGCCCATGACCAGCTTCACGTCATGCTCGATCAGCAAGATGGTCACGCCGTCGCTACGAATTATCTCCAGCAGCCGGCGCAATTCCGCCGTTTCCGTTGCGTTCATGCCAGCGGCAGGCTCATCCAGCGCCAGCAATTTCGGTTCCGTAGCCAGTGCACGCGCGATTTCAAGCCGGCGCTGGTCGCCGTAGGACAAATTGCGGGATAGCGCGCCGGCGTGCTGGCCGATGCCGACATAGGCGAGCAATTCCCGGGAACGGCTGCGGATGGCCGCTTCCTCTTCCCTGGTGCGGCGCGTGCGCAGGATCGCGCCGATCGCGCCGGCACGCGTGCGCACATGCCGGCCGACCATCACGTTTTCGAGGACCGACATATTGCCGAACAGGCGGATGTTCTGAAAAGTCCGCGCGATCCCGGACTCGGCCACGCGGTAAGGCTTGAGCCCGACCAGGCTCAAGCCATCGAATTCGAACTCGCCGCGATCCGGCACGTAGAGCCCGGTGAGCACGTTGAACAATGTAGTCTTGCCCGCGCCGTTCGGTCCGATCAGGCCGTAGATTTCTCCTTGCCTGATGGTCAGCGACACATCGGAGAGCGCAGTCAGTCCACCGAAGCGCTTTTCGATATTGCGGATCTCGAGCAGTTGCGCCGTATGCATCAACTGTGGTCCGTCTCCGAAAGCTCGCGCTTGCGTCGCTTGGACGGCCACAGGCCCGCCGGGCGATAGAGCATCATGAGAACCAGCGCCAGTCCGAACAGGAGCATGCGGATGACTTCCGGTTCGATCAACAGGCGGCCGAACACCGCCTTCTGCGCCGGCTCCACGGTGTAGCGCAGGATCTCCGGCACGAAGGACAGCAGGATCGCGCCGAGCACGACACCCCATACGTTGCCCATGCCGCCGAGCACGACCATGGACAGCACCATGATCGACTCGACGAAGACGAAACTCTCCGGACTGATGAAGCCTTGCGTCGCCGCGAAAATTCCGCCGGCCACGCCACCGAAGCTGGCCCCCATCGCGAAGGCAAGGAGTTTCACATTGCGCGTGTTTATCCCCATCGCCTGCGCGGCGACCTCGTCTTCGCGGATCGCAACCCAGGCGCGGCCCAGGCGCGAGTTCTGCAGGCGCAGATTGATGACGATGGCGACAACCAGCACCGCGAGCAGCAGGTAGTAGTACTTGATCGGCCCGCTGAAGGCGAGGCCGAGCAGGTTGTCGGTACGGCTGAAATCTATTTTCCCGATCCGGAACGGATCGATCAGCGTGACGCCCTGCGGGCCGTTGGTGATGTTGACCGGCTGGGAAAGGTTATTCAGGAATACGCGCACGATCTCACCGAACCCGAGCGTGACGATCGCCAGGTAGTCGCCGCGCAATTTGAGCGTCGGCGCGCCGAGCAGCACGCCGAACACCCAGGCGACCGCGGCGCCGATCGGCAAGATGATCCAGAACGGCAGATGCAGCCCGAAGTGGGGTGACGCAAGCAGCGCGTAGCAATACGCCCCGACCGCATAGAACGCGATATAGCCCAGGTCGAGCAGGCCGGCGAAGCCGACGACGATGTTCAACCCGAGCGAGAGCAGCGCGAACAGGATGGCGAGGTTGGTGATTCGCACCCACGCCGTGCCCACGGATGCGAGTACAAATGGCAAGACGAAAAGAGTGACGACGATGAGCAAAACACCTAGCCAGGGCGCCGCGCGGTGCGAGCGCAGCTGTTCGAGGCGTGCAATCCGGCCGGCCATGCGTCAGGCCCGATCCGAAACGCGTTCGCCCAGCAAACCCGACGGCCGGAATACCAGCACGGCGATCAGGACCAGGAAGGCGAACACGTCCTGATAGTTGCTGCCGAACAATACGAAGTGGCCGTCCTGCGCGCAACGCGCGGCGAGCGCATCGGAAATTCCCGATATGTGGCACAAGTCCATGATCTCGCCGATGTAGCCCGCACCGAGCGCCTCGACCACACCGAGCAAAATCCCGCCCAGCATCGCGCCGGCAAGGTTGCCGATGCCGCCAAGCACGGCGGCGGAAAACGCCTTCATGCCGAGCAGCGAGCCCATGGTGTAGTGCGCAATGCCGTAGTACGTCCCGACCATGACGCCGGCGACCGCGCCGAGGCCGGCGCCGATGACAAAAGTAGCCGAGATCACACGGTTGACGTTAATGCCCATCAGGCCGGCGATCTGCGGATTCTCCGATGTTGCGCGCATGGCGATGCCCAGGCGGGTGCGAAACACCAGCAAGGTCAGGCCGGCCATCAACAGCAGGGATCCCAGGATGATGACAATCTGCACCGCACTGATGTGCGCGCCGGCAATTTCGTAAACCGGAATGTCGATGATCTGGGGAAAGCCCATCGGATTGCGGCTCCAGACGATCATCGCGACCTGCTGCAGGATGATCGAGACGCCGATCGCGGTAATCAGGGGGGCGAGCCGCGGCGCGCCGCGCAACGGCCTGTAGGCGACGCGCTCCATGACGAAGCCCACCGCCATGCACACCGGCACGGCGCAGAGTATGCCGGCGAAGACGATGGCCAGCGGCGGCAGCACCGAACCGGCAAGCGCGGAGATCACCGACAACGCAACCATGGCGCCCACCATGACGACTTCGCCGTGCGCGAAATTGATCAATTGCACGATGCCGTAAACCATCGTGTAGCCCAGCGCGACGATGGCATACACGCTGCCCAGGGTCAGGCCGTTGATGAGTTGCTGCAGGAAGATTTCCAAGGTGGGTCAGCCGGTCATGCAGGTGCTAGCAGTTCCATGCGGACGCCCCGGCATGCAGGCGTCGCTCGTCAACCACCAAAGAAAACAGCACCCGCAGGTGCCGTTTTCATGTTTCGGTTGCCGCACCGCTTACTTCGCAGCTCCGCCTTTGACGAAGTCCTCGAACTTGACCGACTTGCCGTCTTTGATGATCGCGACCGGCGTGATGGCGCCATTCTTCATGGTGAAAATGGTCATTTCCGCATCCTTGCGGTCGCCCTTCGCGTCGAACTCGATGTGGCCGCTCGCGCCTTCGAATTTGATCTTGGCGAGCTCCGGCAGGTATTTTGCCGGATCGGCGGAATTGGCTGCCTGCATCGCGGCGATCAACAGATTGGTGCCGTCGTAGGTGAAAGGCGCATAGATCAGCGGATCGGAATTGAATTTCTTCTTGAATGCATCCAGGAACGCCTTGCTCGCCGCCTGCACCGGAATGCCCGCCTGCGAGCAGACCAAGCCTTCGGATGCGGGACCAGCCAGTTCTTTCATCTTCTCGGTGCAAGCGCCGTCGCCGAACGAGAACACGCCCTTCAGACCCAGTTCACGCCCCTGCTTGAGCAAGGGGCCGGCGCCGGAATCCATGCCGCCATAAAAAATCGCATCCGGGCCCTTGCCCTTGAGCTTGGTCAGGATGGCTTTCCAGTCCCGCGTTTCCTGCGTGCCTTTTTCGCGAGGCAGGACATTGATGCCAGCCGCCTTCAATGTCTTCTCGACCTCATTGGCGAGCCCTTCGCCGTAAGCCGTGGCGTCGTCGATTACGGCGACGGACTTGGGCTTGTGTTCGGCAACAAGATAGCTGGCGATCGCCGGGCCTTGCTGGTCGTCGCGGCCTACGGTGCGGAACGCGACCTTGAAGCCTTGCTCTGTCAGCTTCGGATTGGTCGCCGAGCCGCTGATCATGGGAATGCCGGCCTGGTTATAGACCGCGGACGCGGGGATGGTCACGCCGGAGTTCAGGTGGCCCACCACGCCGGCCACTTTCGCATCGACAAATTTCTGCGCGATGATCGGGCCCTTGTTTTCCTTGCCTTCATCGTCTTCGCTGAGCATCTCGAAGGCAACCTTTTCGCCGCCGATGATGAGGCCTTTTGCATTGGCCTCGTCGATCGCCAGACGCACGCCGTTCTCATTGTCCTTGCCCAAGTGGGCAATACCGCCCGTGAGCGGCGCCGCATGCCCGATCTTGACCACACGCTGGATCGACGGCGCCTTGCCGCCGCCGGCTTCCTCCTTCTTGCCGCACCCGGCGAGACCGAAGGCCGCCACCGCGATAACGCCTGCTGCAACCCACTTGAATTCTTTTGTCACGTCGAGAGCTTTCATATTCTCAAGTCCCCTGGTTGTTTGCGCATAACACACGGTCCGCCCGGATTATCCGTCAGCGTTTTGCGCGTTGTCAATTTGGGCCGTTAATTCATCAAGTTGTATTGGCGCTCCGGGGTACCGCCGGACAACAAAAAGGCCGGCATGCGCCGGCCTTCCGTACTGCAACTGCAATGCGGTATTACAGGGATAAAATCCACTCGACGAGAAGCTTGGACTCGTCTTCCTTGACCGGGTTGGGCGGCATTGGAATCGTGCCCCACACGCCGCCGCCGCCGTTGATCACTTTCTTGATCAGCATCGCTTCGGCATCCTTGTTGCCCTTGTATTTCTTGGACACTTCCGTGTAGGCGGGACCGACCAGCTTCTTGTCGATCGCGTGACAGGCGAGGCAATTCTTGGATTGCGCCAGCGCCTTCGCCTTTTCCGCATCTGCCGCATGCGCGCTAAAAGCCAGCACCAGGCCCGCCGTCGCTGCGATCGTCATCAGTTTTTTCATTTTGCGAGTGCCTTTCATTCCGAGTTGGTTTGGACCTCAGCGAATTTTATCGGCTTTGGCCTGCGTTGAAAACCTTCAATCTGCGAACCTGCAGTTCCGGCCTGCGGATTCGCAACCAGCCGGCCGGGCCACGATAGGTGCCCGGCAAATAACGCAGCCGCAAGTCAGGCGTTGACAGGTTTGCCGCCAGCTACATTCCCGGTCAGAGCCCCAGGTCGCCCCACAACGCATCGATCCGGCGCTTGATCGCCGCATCCATGGCGATCGGAAGGCCCCAGTTGCGGCTTGTTTCGCCCGGCCATTTGTTGGTGGCATCGAGGCCCATTTTCGAACCGAGGCCGGATACCGGCGACGCAAAATCCAGGTAATCGATCGGCGTGTTCTCTGCAATCAGGGTATCGCGTGCCGGATCGACGCGCGTCGTGACGGCCCAGATGACTTCCTTCCAGTCGCGCACGTCGATATCGTCGTCCACCACGATGATGAACTTGGTGTACATGAATTGGCGCAGGTACGACCAGATGCCGAACATCACGCGCTTGGCATGCCCGGCGTACTGCTTTCGCATGCTGACCACGGCCATGCGATAGGAGCAGCCCTCCGGCGGCAGGTAGAAATCCACGATCTCGGGAAACTGCTTCTTGAGCAGCGGCACGAACACTTCATTCAGCGCCACGCCGAGGATGGACGGCTCGTCGGGTGGTTTGCCGGTGTACGTGCTGTGATAGATCGGGTCGCGACGCAGCGTGATGCGCTCGATGGTGAACACCGGGAAGTTTTCCTGCTCGTTGTAATAGCCGGTGTGATCGCCGAACGGCCCCTCCAGCGCGGTTTCGCCAGGCTGGATGACGCCTTCGAGCACGATTTCACTGGAGGCCGGTATTTGCAAGTCGGACCCGACGCATTTCACCAGTTCGGTCCTGGAGCCGCGCAGCAGTCCCGCGAACTGGTATTCGGAAAGCGAGTCCGGCACGGGCGTCACCGCGCCGAGTATGGTGGCCGGATCGGCCCCTAGCGCGACGGCCACTGGAAATGGCTGGCCCGGACTGGCATCGCAATG
>JAYVMZ010000383.1:0-7907 GCA_043758735.1 Betaproteobacteria bacterium | reverse complement strand
TGCGCCATGGTCTGCATGCCATAGCAGATGCCCAGCACCGGCACACCGGATTCGAACACCGCCTTCGGTGCACGATCCGTCGATTCTTCGTAGGCCGACATGTGGCTGCCGGACAGGATGACGCCGCGGGCGCCGTAATCGCGGACGAACTGGTCGGCGACGTCCGCCGGATGGATTTCGCAGTAGACGCCGGCCTCCCGCACGCGGCGCGCAATCAGCTGCGTGACCTGGGAACCGAAATCTAGAATCAGGATTTTGTCGTGGGACATGGCGAATGAAATTCGCCAGGCACGAGGCTCGAGGCGGGAGGCACGAGAAGAAAAACCTCGAGCCTCAAACCTCTTGCCTCGCGCCTGCGATTAGTCAACGTGATAGTTGGGGGCTTCCTTGACGATTTGCACGTCGTGCACGTGGGATTCGCGCACGCCCGCCGTGGTGATCTGCACGAACTCGGCGCGTTCCTTCACGGCTTCGATGGTGGGGCAACCCAGGTAGCCCATGGCCGAGCGCAGGCCGCCCATCAGATGGTGCATGACCTGGACCACGCTGCCTTTGTAGGGAACGCGGCCTTCCACGCCCTCGGGTACAAGCTTGTCGGCACTGTCTTCATCGTCCTGGAAATAACGGTCGCTGGAGCCCTGTTGCATCGCCGCGAGCGAGCCCATGCCGCGATACGACTTGTAGGAGCGACCCTGGAAGAGTTCGATTTCGCCGGGCGCTTCCTCGGTGCCGGCAAACAACCCGCCTAGCATCACCGAATCGGCGCCGGCGGAAATAGCCTTGGCGATGTCGCCGGAAAAGCGGATGCCGCCGTCTGCGATCATCGGCACGCCGGTGCCCTTGAGGGCGGTGGAAACGTTATTGATTGCCGTGATTTGGGGAACGCCCACGCCAGCCACAATGCGGGTCGTGCAGATCGAACCGGGTCCGATGCCAACCTTGACACCATCCGCGCCCTGGTCGAGCAGCGATTTTGCCGCCGCTGCGGTCGCGATGTTTCCGCCGATGACCTGCGCCGCAGGATAAGTGCGCTTGATCCAGCGCACGCGATCCAGCACGCCCTGCGAATGTCCATGGGCGGTGTCGACAATCAACACGTCCACACCTGCCTCGATGAGAAGCCCGACCCGCTCCTCGGTGCCTTCGCCGACGCCTACCGCTGCGCCCACGCGCAGCCGTCCGAGCTCATCCTTGCTGGCAAAGGGATGCTCCGAAGACTTGAGGATGTCCTTGACGGTGATCAGGCCGCGCAATTCGAAATTTTCGTTGACGACCAGCACGCGCTCCAGCCGGTGCTGGTGAAGCAGGCGCATCGCTTCCTCGATACTCGCCCCTTCTCTGACGGTGACCAGCCGGTCGCGCGGCGTCATGATGTTCTTCACCGGCTGGTCGAGGTTGTTCTCGAAACGCAGGTCGCGGTTGGTGACAATGCCGACTACTTTCGTCGCATCGACCACGGGCAGTCCGGAGATGCGATGCTGGCGGATGAGGGCCAGCACGGTGCGCACCGTCATGTCCTGCGAAATCGTAATGGGATCCTTGACCACGCCGCTTTCGAAGCGCTTGACCTTGGCGACTTCCGCGGCCTGTGCCTTGGGCGGCATGTTCTTGTGGACAATGCCGATACCGCCTTCCTGCGCCATGGCGATCGCCAGACGCGCTTCCGTGACCGTATCCATGGCCGCGGAAATCAGCGGAATATTCAGTGCAATGCTTCTGGTCAGGTGCGTCGTCAGGCTGACGTCGCGGGGGAGAACGGTCGAATGAGCGGGAACCAGCAGAACATCATCGAAGGTGAGCGCCTTTTGCAGGACTCGCATGCTTTTGATCCTTCACAAAGAGGCCATTATACAGACCGGGTTTAGGGCGGTAAATCCGGCCGTTGCCGGACATTGTCCGTTGACCGTGAGGGCGCGAGCGGCTATGGTTAGCAGCGAGTTCACCTACCTTATGCGGTAAGCAAAAATGGGCAATTCCCAGCGCTTGATGCGCCTCCTGGTGCCGATCCTCATCTCGATAACCGGTCCGGCGGCTGCAAATGAAGATCCGCCGACGGCCGATGCAGCCGCCGCCGCGGTCGAGGAAGCAGAGGCAGCGATGAAGCAGGCAAATGCGGAGCGCGCGTTATGGACCAGCGCCGAAGACGCGATGCGCAGGGCACGTCGCGCACTACAGGAAGGCAATGCCGCAGTGGCGCTCGAGCAGGCGCTTTTGGCGCGGAAACAAGCCCAACTCGGGATAGCGCAAAAAAGCTACCCCCTGTTTCGTTGATCGACGAGGAGAATAGTGAACATGCAACGTCACCTGAATGGCATTACCTGGTTGCTCCTGGCGCTGATCGGCGGCGCGTGGCTCGCCACCACGTCCGTGGTCGCAGAGACCTACAAGTGGAAAGATGCGGACGGCAAGATCCACTATTCCGATCAGCCTCCCCCTGCCAATGCCAAGGAAGAGACCACCGTAAAGCCGCGCAAGCGGGCTACCGCAGCGACCGTCGCCCCGGCCGCAGCAGATAAAGGGGCACCGGCGACCAAGGCCAAGACCTACGTCGAGCAGGAGGCGGATTTCAAGAAGCGTCAGGTCGAAGCCGCGAAGCGCGAGGACGAAGAAAAGAAGAAGGCCGCCGAAGCAGCAGAAAAGAAGCAGAATTGCGACCGGGCACGTGCCCAGCTCAAAAGCCTGCAAGCGGGCGGACGGGTAACGCAAACCAATGCCCAGGGCGAACGAGAGTTCATGAGCGAAGCCCAGATCGCACAGGCAATCGAGGGCGGTAAAAAATCAGTCGATAGCTGGTGCAAGTAGCGGGACGATCCGTTCAACGGCGCGTACTCCCACCGCGTTGTTGCCTGGCGCGCTGGCGCCTCGCCTGCTTCGGATCCGCGCTGAGTTTCCGATAGATTTCGACACGATCCCGGTCGCGCAATTCGGTGTCGGGCGACGCGGGCGCGCCCCAGATGCCAGCATCGGGGTTGGACAGCGCTATCCCGGGGATGTGCTCCTGAAGGCGCGAGGCTGCCAGGGCGTCGGCCACGCGTGCCCCCTGCTCCAGTTCAACCTCGATGACTATCTGCGCATCTGCAACCGCGTAGGCCACCTCGACGCGGATTTTCATCGCTTGCCAAAGAGCTGTTGCGCACGCTTGACGAAGGCTTCGACGAACGTGCTGGCGATGTAATGGAACACGGGGCCGACGATCTTTTCCAGCAGTTTGCTGGAAAACTCGTAGTGCAGGCGGAACTCTATCTTGCAGGCGTCTTCCCCGAGCGGCTTGAAACGCCAGCTGCCGTCGAGCTGGCGAAAGGGCCCGTCGACCAGGGTCATTTCGATCAACTGCGGCGGATCGGCGCGGTTTTCGGTAGAGAAACGCTGTTTGATGCCACGGAAGTCGATGATGATTGCGGCACGCGTAATGCCGCCCTCCTTCTTCAGGATCTCGGTGCCACCGCACCACGGCAGAAATGCCGGATAGGCGGCCACGTCTTCGACCAGCGCATACATCTGCGCGGCGGAGTATTCGATCAACACGGATTTTTCCACGAGCGCCATTTAGATACTTCCGGGAAGTCGGCTAAGCGTTGGTAAAATACACGACCCGCCGCAAAAACTCACGCCGCCCGATCGTCCAGCACAATGAGCATCGTCCAGAACAAGAAGGCCTTTCACGACTATTTCGTCGAAGAACGTTTCGAGGCCGGCATGGTGCTCGAGGGCTGGGAAGTCAAATCGATCCGCGCCGGCCACGTGCAGGTCAAGGAGGCCTACGTTGTCGTCAAGAGCGAAGAACTCTTTCTGATCGGCTGCCACATCACGCCGCTGACGGCCGCGTCTACGCATATCCAGGCCGACCCGGTACGCACCCGCAAGCTGCTGCTCCATTCCGAGGAAATTCGCAAGCTGATCGGCAAGGTCGAGCGCGCCGGCTATACCCTCATTCCGCTCGACTTGCACTACACCCGCGGACGCGTGAAGCTGGAAGTCGGCCTCGCCAAAGGCAAGAAACAGCACGACAAACGCGAGGCGGAAAAAGACAAGGATTGGAAACGTGAGCAGCAACGCCTGATGAGGCGAAAAGCGTAGGCCTTACAGTCAGGAATAATTGAGCCCCATGGCGTTGCGCACATCGCGCATTGTCTCCGAGGCGAGCTTGTGCGCGCGATCGCTGCCTTCGGCGATAATGTTGCGTACCAGCGTGGGATCGTCCAGATACAGTTGCGCGCGCTCGCGCATCGGCTCCTGCTCCTTGAGCACGGCATCGATCACCGGTTGTTTGCATTCGAGACAGCCGATGCCTGCACTCCTGCAACCCTTTTGCACCCAATCCCGAGTGGCATCGTCGGAATACACCTTGTGAAACTCCCACACCGGGCATTTATCCGGATCCCCGGGATCCGTGCGGCGCACGCGCGCCGGATCCGTTGGCATGGTGCGGATTTTCTTCGTCACGCTGGCGGCGTCCTCACGCAGCGTGATGGTGTTGTTATAGGACTTCGACATCTTCTGCCCGTCGAGTCCGGGCATTTTCGATGCTTCAGTGAGCAGCGCGTGCGGTTCCGACAGGATCATCTTGCCCCCGCCTTCGAGAAACCCGAACAGCCGCTCGCGATCGCCCATCGACAGGTTTGCTGCCTCCTCTAGCAGCGCGTGTGCCGCGGCGAGTGCCTCCTGGTCACCTTGCTGCTGGTAACGGGTGCGCAGTTCCCGATAGACCTTGCCGCGCTTTACGCCGAGTTTTTTCACAGCGGTTTCCGCTTTCTGCTCGAATCCGGCTTCGCGGCCGTAGATGTGATTGAAGCGGCGCGCGATCTCGCGGGTAAATTCGATGTGCGGAACCTGGTCTTCGCCAACCGGCACGCGATTGGCGCGGTAGATCAGGATGTCCGCTCCCTGCAGCAATGGATAGCCGAGGAAGCCGTAGGTCGAGAGATCCTTCTCGGTCAGCTTTTCCTGCTGGTCCTTGTAAGTTGGCACCCGTTCGAGCCAGCCTAGTGGCGTGATCATGGAGAGCAGCAAGTGCAGTTCCGCATGTTCCGGAACCTGCGACTGGATGAACAGGGTGGCCTGTGACGGATCCACCCCCGCGGCGAGCCAGTCGACCACCATATCCCAGACGTTTTGCCCGATGATTTCCGGATCATCGTAGTGCGTGGTCAACGCGTGCCAGTCGGCCACGAAAAAAAGGCACTGGAACTCGTGTTGCAGCTTCACCCAGTTCTTCAGCACCCCATGATAATGCCCCAGGTGCAGGCTGCCGGTGGGACGCATTCCGGAAAGTACGCGATCGACGAACATTGATTTCCCCGGGTTACATTCTTCAGATGTTGAAAATTGCCGCCAACGCGCCGCTGAAAGCGTCAATCGCAAACAGCGCAGCAAGTCGCAAAGTATGGTCGAGCGCGATCATTCGGACACGCCGAACACGGCGATGCTGCCCTTGCCCTGCCTGACGATGACCGGCATGTCGCCGGTCAGATCCACCACGGTGGTCATTTCCACGCCGCACGATCCGCCGTCGAGGATCACTTCCACGTCGTTTTGCAGCCGGTCGCGGATTTCATCCATGTCGTTCAGCGGCCGTTCATCGCCGGGCAATATCAGCGTGGAACTCAATATTGGTTCGCCCATTTCCTCGAGCAGCACCCGCACCACATTGTGGTCCGGCACGCGCACGCCAATGGTATTGCGCTTCGGATTCAGCAGGCGCTTGGGTACTTCCCGGCTCGCCTTGAGGATGAAGGTGTAGCTGCCCGGCGTCGACTTCTTGAGCGACCGGTATTGTATGTTGTCGACGACCGCATATTGGCCAAGTTCGGAGAGGTCGCGGCACACCAGTGTGAAGTGATGGCGTTCATCCACCTGGCGGATGCGTCGTATGCGCTCCATCGCGCCCTTGTCGCCAAGATGACAGCCGAGCGCATAACAGGAGTCCGTCGGATAGACCATCAGGCCGCCGTCACGCACGATCTCGACCGCGCGACGAATGAGCCGCAGCTGGGGGTCTTCCGGATGTACCGCAATATACTGGGCCATGCGCAAGCGTCATCTCGTCGCCCGCAACTGCTGCCATACCGCCGGTATGCCGGCGGGGATTTCGGTCACGTCACCCAGATCGGCGACGTTCTTTCCGGGCGCATGGAAATCCGAGCCGGACGACAAAGCGAATCCGAATTGTCGCGCCAGGCGTATTTGTGCTGACTCCTTGAAGCGGCCGTCGCTGCTGATTTCGATCGCATTGCCGCCGTTTTGTGCGAAGGCTTCGAACAGCGTTTGCATCATGCGTGGCGACAGGCGATAGCGATCGGGATGCGCCAGCACCGCCATCCCGGCGGCGCCGTGGATCCAGTCGACTGCCCGCGCAAGATCAGGCCACGAAGGCGGTACATAGCCACACCGGCCCGTGCCCAGATATTTGCTGAATGCATCGCTCGTATTGCGAACGTATTTATGTTCCACCAGGAAGCGCGCGAAATGACCGCGGCCGATCGCCGCGGAATTGCCGGCGTGGCGCGCGGCGCCCGCCAGGCTGCCGGCTACGCCCACCGCATCGAGTTGAGCTGCGATGCGCGTCGCGCGTTCGCCGCGAGAGTGGCGGATCGAGGCCAATCCGTCCGCCAGCAGTGTCGCGTTTGCATCGATATCCAGGCCGATGATGTGGATGGTCTGGTCGTTCCAGACGGCGGAGATCTCCACACCGGGAACCAGCAGGATGTCGGCCTCGGACGCTGCGCGGGCAGCTTCGGCGAGTCCGCCGGTTTCGTCGTGATCCGTCAGTGCGAGCAGGCTTACGCCCCTCGATGCTGCCCGGCGGACCAGTTCCGCAGGCGTGAGCACCCCATCGGAGTACGTGGAGTGGGTGTGCAAATCAATGCTCAAGGAGTGCGTTACGGGCGGGGAATGAACACACATCATAGCAAAACCGCCCCTGTGAAAAAACCTTTGCCGTCGGACAGTCCCGGAGGAGACGCAACATGAAGCTACCCAGCACAACGCCCTTAACTGCCCGTTTGCGGTTGTTGCCTGCGGCCATCGCGGCCATGGCTTCCCTGCAATGCCTCGCCGGAGAGCCATGCGAGGCACACAGCGCCGCCGGCCGTGTTGCCTTACTCGAACTTTATACTTCGGAAGGCTGGCAGAGTGCGATAAAGGCCGGGGAGAACCAGGGGAAACTGCTGCGCCACGACTTCGTGGTGCGCGAACTCATCGGACCGTTACAGGCCAACACAACCGGCCAGTTGCACTGGAAGTCGACCGTGGCCCTGCGCGCGGACTGGAAGCGCCCCGAGCTGTCGCTTGTTGCCTTCGTACAGGATCAGCGCAACGGCGAAATCCTGCAGGCGCTGCGCGCCCCTATGCGCCGGACCTTAGCCCGCAATCCAAGCTGCGGTTTGCGGATAACGCGGCGCGTGTGAAAGAATAGCTCCGCCCTGCAGCACCATCACAAAAACATCACGGGGAGGAAATTGAAGGTTCGCATCCGCAGTCCCCGCGACTTTTTCGCCGGGATGATATTCCTGTTGTTCGGCCTGTGCGCAGTCCTGATGGGACGCGGCTATCCCATGGGAATAGCACGGAACATGGGCGCGGGCTATTTTCCGGTGGTTCTCGGTGCGCTGCTCGTGCTATTTGGCGCAGTTATCAGCATCAAGAGCCTGATGATTACCGGCGAGAAGCTCGAAAACATTGGCTTGCGTCCATTGCTGCTGGTGCTTCTTGCGATCGGCGTATTCGCGGGCTCGGTGGATTCCTTGGGCATCGTGGCCGCTACCATCCTGATGACGATAATAGGCGCTGCCGCCAGTCCGGAAAGCCGTTGGCGCGAAGTGATGGTTCTCACCGTTGTCCTGCTCGGCCTGTCCGTCGGTGCATTCACCTACGGACTTGGCTTGCCTTTCAAGTTGTTGCCCTTCTGA
>JAYVMZ010000382.1:0-9552 GCA_043758735.1 Betaproteobacteria bacterium | reverse complement strand
CCTTGAGATAAATCCAGCGCAGGTCCGCGGTGCCCTTTGCAAGCCGGTCGCGGTATACCTGCTTCAGGGCGGAACAGGCGAGCAGCACGCTGTCCCCGCGTCCCTCCTTCTCCACAAGCATCGCGTTCATGCGGTCCAGCCAGGGCCAGCGGTCGGCATCCTCGAGCGGAATGCCGTTGCGCATTTTTTCGATGCTGGTCGGGGAGTGGAATTCGTCCGCGTCGAACAACGGCCAGCCCAGTTTCTCGGACAAGATCTGACCGATCGTGGTTTTGCCGACACCCGATACACCCATCAGGATGACGATCATTTCGGCTTGGTCGGCTGGGCTGCGAGGTTGCGTTCAGCGGGCTGAACTGCGTGGCCGCCGAAACCCGCGCGCATCATCGCCAGCAGTTTCGAACCGTAGTCGTCCTGTCCCTGGCTGGCGAAACGCGCCATCAGCGCGAGGCTCATCACCGGCGCGGGCACGCCGAGTTCGATCGCTTCGATTGCCGTCCAGCGGCCTTCGCCCGAATCGGCCACGACCGGGCTGATGGATTCCAGGGTCTGTCCCTTCTTCAGGAATTCCGCAGTCAGGTCGAGCAGCCAGGACCGCACGACGCTGCCGTGGCGCCACATCTCGGTGACCGCCGCCAGGTCGAGGTCGAATTCCGTCTTGGCTTTCATCATCGACAGGCCTTCGGCGTAAGCCTGCATCATTCCGTATTCGATGCCGTTGTGGATCATCTTGACGTAATGTCCGGAACCCGGCGGGCCGCAGTGGATCCAGCCGCTGTCCGGCGCGGGCGCGAGGAGCCTGACGAACGGCTCGACCTTGCTGGCGACATCTTTTGCCCCGCCGAACATCAACGCGTAACCGTTCTCGAGACCCCACACGCCACCGGATACGCCGGCATCGACGAACCCGATACCCCGCTCGTTGAGCCACGCCGCGCGCCGCTGTGAATCCTTGTAATTAGCGTTGCCGCCGTCGACGAGCGCATCTCCTTTGGCGAGCAATTTTGCCAACGTCTGCAATGCCTGTTCGGTGATGTCGCCCGACGGCAGCATGACCCATACCACTCTGGGTGCGGGCAGGGCAGCCACCAGCGCAGGGAGTTCGGCATGCAGCGTCACATTTTGTTCCCCGGCAAGCGCGTCTCGCGCGGCGGGACTCAAGTCGAAAGCGGCCACCTGCGCGCCTTTGCGCGCCATGCGTCTCACCATGTTCGCGCCCATGCGCCCCAGGCCCACCATGCCGATCTGCATCTGACACCTCCGTAAACCATCGATTGCCCATTGTCGCGGGTCGAATCGCATGACGCAATAAATGCCGGACGCAATGCGCGCGCCTGTTGAATCCGGTAAATTGCGCGGCTCAACTGATAAAAAGGAGAAGGCGATGGCGCGGGTCGTGTTCGGCAGTCTCGACGAGCTTGCCGGCAAGGCAGGCCAGGAAATCGTAGTGAGCGACTGGCTGGAGGTCACGCAGGAGCGCATCAATCAGTTCGCCGATGCCACCGGGGACCATCAGTGGATCCACGTCGACGTCGAGCGCGCGCACCGCGAGTCGCCGTTCGGCGCCCCGATCGCGCACGGGTTCCTTACGATGTCGTTGCTGAGCCATTTTCTGAATGTGTCGCTGGAATTCGGCGGATCGAAAATGGGCGTGAACTATGGTTTCAACCGCCTGCGTTTCACGGCTCCCGTGAAAGCGGGCTCGCGCCTGCGCGCACGCTTCAAGCTCAAGGAGTTCCAGCGCATCGATGGTGGCGTGCAGATGCTCTGGGACATCGTGATGGAATGCGAAGGCGAGGCCAAACCGGTGCTGGTGGCGGAGTGGGTAGGCCGACGCTATGGCTGAGCGGTTTCCGGCCCTTTTCGTTTCCCACGGCGCGCCGACGCTGCCGATCGAAGCCAGCCCGGCGCGCGATTTCCTTTCTGGATTGGGAAAGGATCTCGGCAAGCCGAAAGCGATTCTCGCCGTATCGGCGCACTGGGAGGCCAGCGGGGCCGCCGTAAGCGCGGCTGAGCAGCCCGAGACCATTCATGATTTTTTCGGCTTCCCGCAGGAGTTGTATCGCATGGCCTATTCCGCGCCCGGTGCGCCGGAGCTCGCATCGCGCGTCAGCAAGCTTCTCGGGGAAAAAGGCATTGCCACGCACGTGCATCCGACGCGCGGCCTCGACCACGGCGCCTGGGTGCCGCTGCTGCTGATGTATCCGGATGCGGACATTCCGGTGACGCAACTGACCGTACAGCCGCCCCTTGGAGCCGGGCATCACTTTCAGCTGGGCGAAGCTTTGCGTCCGCTGCGTGACGAAGGTGTGCTCATCCTCGGCTCAGGCGGAACGACGCATAACCTCTATGAGTTCGGTCGCCATCGGCGCGACGCGGCGCCGCCCGCATGGGTGACCGGATTCCAGGAATGGCTCGCCGGCACAATAGAAGGTGGGCGGACGGATGATTTTTTGCACTACCGCGAGCGCGGGCCGGATGCGGCACGCAATCATCCGAGCGAGGAGCATTTCCTGCCGATTTTCGCGGCGGCGGGTGCCGGCGACGCGGGGGTAGCCGGGCGCCGTATCCATCGCAGCCATGCCTACGGCATCCTGGCGATGGATGCTTATCGCTTCGACTGATCCGAATCTACCATGGCGAGAGAAGAATTCAGATTTACCCACCGGCTGCGCGTGCGCTGGGCCGAAGTCGACAGGCAGGGCATCGTGTTCAATGGCCACTACCTGACGTATTTCGATGTCGGCATCACCGAATACTATCGTGCGCTCGGTTATCCCTATCCAGACGGACTGGCCCAGCACGGCACCGACCTCTATGTACGCAAGGCCGAGGTGGAATATCACGCTTCCGCCGAGTATGACGACGAGGTCGATGTTTGCGTGCGGGTCGAGCGCCTTGGGCGATCGAGCTTCGACTTCCGCGTTGAGATATACCGCGCGGATCAACTGCTGGTGGGCGGCAAGGTGATCTATGTCAATGCCGATCCGGTCGCACGCAAGTCCGCGCCGCTGCCGGATTTTCTGCGCAACGCCATCAAGGCCTTCGAGCAAACGGCGCCGGCCGAGGCGAGTGGTGCCCCCGCTTAAAAATATTCACCTGCGATGTCATACTGGCGGCCTGCCCGAGCGCCGATTTTCAGAACAATAAGATTCAACTGAAGGGAAAGCCATGAATTTCGAATATTCCGACAAGGTCAAGGATCTGCAGAAGAAGGTTTCCGCATTCATGCAGGAGCATGTCAATCCGCGGGAGTCGCGGTTTTTCGAGGAGATTGCGGAGAATCGCGCCAAGGGCAACGCGTGGATTCCAACGCGCATCGTCGAGGAATTGAAGCCGAAGGCGCGCGCCGCCGGTTTGTGGAACCTGTGGCAACCGAAGGATCACGGCGGCTTGCTGACCAACCTCGAATACGCGCCGCTTTGCGAGATCATGGGGCGCAGTGCCTGGGCGCCTGAAGTGTTCAACTGTTCCGCTCCCGACACCGGCAACATGGAGGTGCTGTTGCGCTACGGCACGCCGGAACAGCAGAAGCAATGGCTGGTTCTCCTGCAAAACGGTGAAATCCGTTCGGCGTTCCTGATGACCGAACCGGAAGTGGCGTCGTCGGACGCGACCAACATTCAGTGCAGCATCGAGCGCCAGGGCAGCGAGTACGTCATCAATGGCCGCAAATGGTGGTCGTCAGGCGCCGGCGATCCGCGCTGCAAGATTTTCATCGTGATGGGCAAGTCCGATCCGGACAGCGCCGATCGCCACATGCAGCAATCGATGATCCTCGTGCCGGCTGACGCCAGGGGGGTCAAGGTCACCCGCTCGCTGAGCGTGTTCGGCTACGATGACGCGCCGCACGGCCACATGGAAGTCGTGCTGGAGAATGTGCGTGTGCCGGCTGCGAACATATTGCTGGGCGAGGGCTGCGGTTTCGAAATCGCGCAGGGCCGGCTGGGGCCGGGCCGCATTCACCACTGCATGCGCATCATCGGCCAGGCGGAGCGCGCGCTGGAACTGATGTGCAAACGCCTGAAGAGCCGGGTTGCCTTCGGCAAGCCGGTGGTCGAGCACAACCTGTGGCATGAGCGCATTGCCGAATCCCGCCTCATGATCGAACAGGCGCGGCTGCTCACGCTCAAGGCTGCCTACATGATGGATACGGTCGGCAACAAGCAGGCGAAGGCGGAAATCGCGATGATCAAGGTCATTGCGCCGAACATGGCGCAACAGGTTATCGACTGGGCGATCCAGGCGCATGGCGGCGGGGGAGTCTGCCAGGATTTTCCGCTCGCGATGATGTACGCCCACAACAGAACCCTGCGGCTGGCGGACGGACCCGACGAGGTTCACCGCAACCAGATCGCGCGCCTCGAACTGAAAAAATTTGAGGAGGCAAAACCGCATCGATGAACCCCGGGGCGGGCGCATCCGCGCTCGCCTTTTACTTGCCTTCCGGCTTGTTGCACTGCAAGTTCGTTTCACGATGCGGATATTGCAGCGCAGCATTCCATGCTCTTGACAGGCGCGCGCGGACGCGCGGAGCCAATGCTTGCGCACGTCGCTGCGCGTTGCCTGCAAACCCAGCACTGGCGCGGGTTTACGGGCATCGGGAAAAACCTGCGAACAGCCTATTCCATTGCTGGAACAAACTAGGTTAAAGAGTTGTAAGGGGGTTTCTATTCGTGTATTTTGGCCGGCGTAACGAACCTAGTGTTACGCCTATAACTTCATATCCTCACTAAGAGGGGAGTCTTGCAATGAAAATCTCGTTCAACGTAAATGGAAAAAGCACGAGCGTGGATGTCGCGCCGGATACGCCGCTGCTTTGGGTTCTTCGCGACACTCTCGGCATGACCGGCACCAAGTTCGGTTGCGGCAAGGCGCTTTGCGGCGCCTGTACCGTGCATCTGAACGGCCAGGCCGTGCGCTCCTGTCAGACCGCCATCGGTTCCGTCTCCGGCCAGAAGGTGACCACGATCGAAGGCCTTGGTGGCAACCACAAGGTGCAGAAGGCCTGGATCGCTCTGGACGTGCCGCAATGCGGCTACTGCCAGCCCGGCCAGATGATGTCCGCCTCCGCGCTGCTTGCTTCGAATAAAAATCCCTCCGACGAAGATATCGACGCCTTCATGTCCGGCAACATTTGCCGCTGCGGCACGTATCCTCGGATTCGCGCAGCGATCAAGCAAGCTGCGAAGATGGCTTAAGGGGAGACGACAAATGGAAAATATGATCAAGAACGAAACGCGCCGCGACTTTCTGAAGGTCAGCGGTTCCGTCGCAGGCGGACTGGCGCTCGGTTTCTACATGCCCGGCCGCCACAACGTTGCTGTCGCTGCCGAAGCGACCTCCAGTCCGAACGCCTGGGTCAAGATCGGCCAGGACAACACCATCACCATCATGGTCGCGCGGTCCGAAATGGGCCAGGACGTTTACACGTCGATGCCGATCCTGGTTGCCGAAGAACTCGAAGTCGATCTGAGCAAGGTGAAGGTCGAGTTCGCGCCGCCGGCCGAGGTCTACATCAACGCGCTGCTCGGCGGCCAGCTCACTGGCGGTTCAACGTCGGTGCGCGACGCCTGGGAAAAGCTGCGCAAAGCCGGCGCATCCGCACGGATGATGCTGGTGACGGCCGCAGCGAACGAATGGAATGTCGATGCGTCGCAATGCAAGGCTTCCAACGGCATGATTATCGGACCCGGCGGCAAGAAAGTCACCTATGGTCAGGTTGCTGCGAAAGCAGCGGCAGTCGAAGTGCCAAAGGATGTTCCGCTCAAGCCCTCGAGCCAGTTCAAGATCATCGGCAACGCCAAGCAAAAACGCCTGGATACCGAAGCCAAGGTCAAGGGCCAGGCGCAATTCGGTATCGACACCCGCGTCCCCGGCATGCTCTACGCCGCCGTGGCGATGGCGCCGATGATCGGCGGCAAGGTGGCTAGTTTCGACGACTCCCGCGCCAAGGCTATGCCCGGCGTCAAAGCGGTCGTCCAGTACAGCCGCGGTGTCGCAGTGGTTGCCGATTCCTACTGGCAAGCGAAAAAAGCCAAAGACCTGCTGCAAATCCAGTGGGATGGTGGCCTGAATGCCGGCAATGACTCGAAGTCGATCTGGGACGGTATTCGTACCGCCAGCGAGCAGCCCGGTGCAGTGTTCCGTGAGCATGGTAATGTGGAAGCGGGCATGGGCCAGGCAGCCAAGAAAGTGGAAGCCGCCTACCAACTGCCGTTCCTGTCCCACTCGCCGATGGAGCCGATGAACACCACGGCCGATGTACGCGCCGATAAGGCGATCATCATCACCCCGACCCAGTTCCAGCAATTAATCCCCCACGTCGTGGGCGGTGCAACCGGGTTGAAGCCAGAGCAGGTCGAAGTGCATACCACGTTCCTCGGCGGTGGTTTTGGCCGGCGCGTGGAAGTGGACTACGCGATCGATGCTGCGGAAATCTCCAAGGCGGTCGGCGCCCCGGTAAAGATGGTGTGGAGCCGAGAAGACGATATGACGCATGACTCCTATCGCCCTGCCAGCCTGATGAAACTGTCTGCCGGACTGGACGCAAGTGGCAAGCCGGTCGCCATTCGCTTTCATTCGACCAGCCCGTCGATTTCGGCGCGCCTGTTCCCGAGCATCGTCAAGGACGGTATCGATCCTTTCGCAGTGGAAGGCATCGACAACTATCCGTACGACACGCCAAACATGAAGCTCACGTACCAGATGCACGATGCTGGCGTGACTCCGGGTTACTGGCGCGGTGTTTCGCACAACCTGAACGCGGTTGCGCTCGAGTGCTTCATCGACGAACTGGCGAATGCCGCCGGCAAGGATCCGATCCAGTACCGTATCGACATGCTCGACATGGGTTCGACCAAACACCAATGGTCGGGCCTGTCCGCTGGCGTGCCGGTCGGCGCCCGCATGAAGAGGGCCCTGGAAGAAGTTCGCGCCAAGTCCGGCTGGGGCAAGAAATTGCCCGAAGGCCATGGCATGGGCGTCGCGGTGATGGAAGGCTACAACACCGTGATCGCGATGGTTGCACAGGTGAGCGTGTCCGCCGACTACGACGTGACCGTCGAGAAGGTAACGGCCGTCGTTGACGCCGGCACCCTGATCCATCCGGACCAGGCGCTGGCGCAGATGCAAGGCACGATCAACTTCGGCCAGTCCGCTTGCATGTGGGGAGAAATCACCATCAAGAACGGCGGCGTCGAACAGACCAACTTCGACATGTACCGGGTTGCTCGCATGAATGAAGCTCCGAAGGTTCTGGATATTCATTTCATCAAGAGCGACAGCACGCCGGGCGGTCTGGGCGAACCGGGCACCGCGGTGATTCAGCCGGCTATTGGCAATGCGATTTTTGCCGCCAGCGGCAAGCGCTGCCGTACCCTGCCGTTCTCGCCGGAAAACATCAAGGGCTCCGCCTAAGGTGTAGTCAGCCCGGCCGGAAACACGGCCGGGCGACCAGCGTTTTTCTTCAACCCCCCGTCGGATTCCGCCGGGGGGTTTTTATTGGCATTGTGCGGTCGGCCTGGATTAGAATCGTTGTTCCCGTTCGAGCAGAGCGGTAGCGAAGAAAGCAAGGCATTATGGACAGCGTGGATTTACAGGTATTACGCACCGGCGTCGCATGGCTCGACGAGGGCCATCGCGTGATTCTCGCCACCATCGTCGAAACCTGGGGATCTTCCCCGCGGCCGGCCGGTGCAATGCTCGCGATACGCGATGACGGGCTGGTTGCCGGATCGGTTTCCGGCGGTTGCGTGGAAGACGATCTGATCTTCCGTATCCGCGACAAGTCGCTCGCGATCGAAAAGCCCGAGATCGCGACCTATGGAATCAGCAAGGACGAGGCGACACGCTACGGCCTGCCTTGCGGCGGCAAACTCGAACTGGTGCTCGAGCCGGTGGGCGACAAGCGCAGCCTTACGGAACTGCTCAAACGCGTCGACCGCCACGAACTTACGGCGCGAACCCTGGACATGCAAAGCGGACAGGTGACACTGCAGCCGGCGAACCGCGCGGACAATACGCTCAGCTTCGATCGCAAGCGCTTGACGACAGTGCATGGCCCGCGCTGGCGCCTGTTGGTCATCGGCGCAGGTCAGCTCTCGCAGTATCTGGCCCAAATGGCCCAGGCGCTCGACTACAGCGTCACCGTTTGCGATCCACGTGAGGAATATGCGGATACCTGGAACGTGCAGGGCACCGTTCTCGATCGTGGCATGCCTGACGATGTCGTGCTGGCGATGAACCTGGATTCGCACTGTGCCGTCGTGGCCGTGACCCATGATCCGAAGCTTGACGACCTGGCGCTCATGGAAGCCCTCAAGTCGCCGGCGTTCTACGTGGGGGCGCTGGGTTCGCGGCTCAATTCGCAGAAGCGGCACGAACGCCTGGTGATGTTTGACCTTTCCGAAGCCGAACTCAGCCGCCTGCATGGGCCGATAGGGCTCAACATCGGTAGCAAGACGCCGCCCGAAATTGCCGTGTCGATTCTGGCGGAAATGACGGCAGTGCGTCATGGTGTGGACTTGGACAAAGTAGGCATCCGGGAGACCGGAGACGGCTCGGAAGGCAATCAACAGGTCTGCGTGATCGCACAGACCGCTTGATCGGTCCAGGAAGAAATTACTCATGGGAGCCGGCCCGGCTTCCATTTCTTTTATACAATCCGGTAGGACAATAAAAATCTAAAGAGGAGAACAGCATGAGACTCAAAAACAAGGTCGCAATCGTGACAGGCGGCGGTTCCGGCTTCGGCGAGGGCATTGCAAAGCGTTTTGTCGAAGAAGGCTGCAAGGTCATCGTCAACGACCTGAAGCCGGAGGGGGGTGAACGCGTCGCGAAGGAGATATCCGGTGCCGGCGGACAGGCGAAATTCGTCCAGGGAGACGTCTCCAAGGCGGCCGACTGGGACCGTTTGCTGAAGGCCACGCTGGATGCCTACGGCAGCCTGGACATCGTCATCAACAACGCAGGCACGACGCACCGAAACCAGCCGCTGCTGGATGTGACGGAAGAACAGTTCGATCGCGTCTACGCGGTCAACGTGAAAAGCCTGTACCACAGCGCTCGCGCAATCGTGCCTTACATGCGCAAGAAGGGCGGTGGGGTCCTGATCACCATCGCATCGACGGCGGGCGTGCGTCCGCGTCCTGGCCTGGTCTGGTACAACGGCAGCAAAGGGGCGGCCATCGTCACCAGCCGCGCGATGGCTGTCGAATTGGCGCCGGACAAGATCCGCGTGAACGTGGTCAACCCGGTGGCGGGAGATACGCCTTTGCTCGCGGAATTCATGGGCTCGGACACGCCGGAGATGCGCGCCAAATTTGTTGCCAGCATTCCGCTCGGACGCTTCAGCCAACCGGCGGACATCGCCAATGCGTGCCTCTACTTGGCTTCCGATGAGGCGAATTTCATCACCGGAGCCTGCATCGAAGTCGACGGAGGGCGTTGCGTTTAAACTGAAGTTCCAGGCGAATTTGCGTTGCCCGAGGGGCACAAGCGCGAATGTAGATGGCTGATATTTGAGCTGGTTGTTGGTGCAATATGTAGCCA
>JAYVMZ010000381.1:0-11334 GCA_043758735.1 Betaproteobacteria bacterium | reverse complement strand
GCGGCGTCGCATCCAGGAATTCCGCCATCCGGCCACTGAACCAGCGCACATTGCGAAACGTGGAGGGATGCGCGGCAACATATTGGCCTGCCAGGGCGTCGAAGGACTCGTCGCCCAGGTAGGCATGCAGGACGTCATAGTCGTTGCCGAGGACTTCGATCAGGCGCAGGCGGTAGGCGTCGCGATAGATTGCCAGGCGCGCGGTGCGGAATTCTGTGCCGTTGCCGTCGATTTCTCCATCGATGGCGGGATTCCCCGTCAGCACGTAATCCTGGAAATGCGCTTCGGCTGCGGCCAGTGGTTTCATGTTCTGTTCAAGCTGCTTTGGCCTGTAGCGAATGCGTGGCGATTTCGCGCGCACGGCCGAGTTCCACCACCAGGTCGGCCAGAGGCGGAATGTGGTCGTCGCGCTCGATCATGGTCGCCACGTTGCCGAAGCGGCGCACCGCTGTGGCGTACAGGTCCCAGACCGCATCGATGATGTCTGCATCGTGCGTGTCGATGATGTGCGTCCCGCAATTGCTGTGGCCGGCCAGGTGGATCTGGCGCACGCGCTCGACGGGAATGCCGTTCAGGAAATCGAGCGCATCGAAGCCGTGGTTGAATGCGCTGACGTAGATGTTGTTTACGTCGAGCAGGACATGGCAGTCAGCGCGCTGCGCGATCTCGGACAAAAACTCCCACTCGCTCATCTCGGAGCCGCGGAAGGTCACGTAGCTCGAAACGTTTTCGAGCAGGATGCGGCGGCCGAGGAAATCCTGCACTTCGCGCACCCGCGCAGCGACGTGATCAACCGCCTCTTCGGTATAGGGAATCGGGAACAGGTCGTGCAGGTTCTTGCCGGCCACGCCGGTCCAGCACAAGTGATCGGAGACCCAGGCCGGTTCAACGCGCTGCGCCAGCTGTTTCAGCGCCTTGAGATAATCGCGGTCGAGGGGATCCGTACTGCCGATCGAAAGCGACACGCCATGCAGGACGATGGGGTAATCGGCGCGGATGCGATCGAGGTAATGCAGCGGCTTTCCGCCGGGGATCAGGTAATTCTCGCTGAGCGCCTCGAACCAGTCGACCCGCGGATGCGATTCGAGGATCGCCTCGTAGTGATCGGTGCGCAGGCCGAGTCCGAATCCCAAAGCCGCAGTCATGAAGAACCTTTCGAGCGTGCCTGGTGCGGGAAGGCCGGTACACCGGCCTTCCCGCACCCGAACATTACGAGCGGTTGGTCGCTTTCTTGCATGCTTCCGGTGTCAGGGAAACGACGCCCTGGCCCTTGCAGGCGTTCTGGCCTTTGCAGGAGCTGTTCGCGCTCTTGCACTCACTCTGGCCCTTGCAGGCGTTGCCGCCGCTGCAGGCGACCTTCGCTTCGGTGCCGGAATGGGTGCCGCCGCCCATGTTCGCACAGCCGGTGATGAAAAGTGCAGCAGCGGAAGCCGCTACCGCCAAGCCCAAGATTTTCTTGCCTTCCATGGTTTGCTCTCCTTCGAATGTTAATGACGATCTGCCTGGTTACGGCCGTATTTGCCTGCCGTAGAACCAAGTACGCAATGCGCCGCCAATTGGATGCAGCGCCCCGCGACGCCTGGCTTGCACCTGAGGCCGCCTTGAATCCGGAAGTTTAGTACGCGATTACGGCCGAAGTTAATAATCACCAGGAAGAGTAGCAGGGCGAGAGGGTGCTGCGCTCGGAGCGCTATTACGGCAAAGTCTACCGCGCGTTCAGCCTGGCGCGGGAGGTGGACGAAGCGGCGTCGAAAGCCAGGTACACGGGTGGCGTGCTGGAACTGCGGTTGCCCAAGAAGGCCGTCGCGCCCGCCAGGAAGCTTTCGATCCAATAAGCGGGTTGGTAGCAGTAAATAAAGGGGCGGCTTCGGCTGCCCCTTTTTTACGTCGTTGGTTGCCAGGCTGGTGGTCGGTTAGAATTCGCGCGTCCCGAGCCCACTCTGGTGCGCCATGCCCCTGTCCGCCAACGAAGTCGCGCAGAAAGCGCAGATCCTCGCCGAAGCGCTGCCCTACATCCGCCGCTTCCATGGCAAAACCATCGTCGTCAAATACGGCGGCAATGCCATGACCGACGAAAAGCTCAAGCACTCGTTCGCGCGCGATGTCGTTCTGCTCAA
The DNA here is from genome assembly GCA_043758735.1 of Betaproteobacteria bacterium. Lineage (GTDB taxonomy): Bacteria > Pseudomonadota > Gammaproteobacteria > Burkholderiales > JACQAP01 > JACQAP01. Next base: position 9,217 of record JAYVMZ010000381.1, on the reverse strand, counting down.
GCTGGTGGGCATGGATCCGGTCGTGGTCCACGGCGGCGGCCCGCAGATCGACGATATGCTCAAGCGCGTCGGCAAGAAAGGCGAGTTCATCCAGGGCATGCGCGTCACCGATCGCGAAACCATGGACATCGTCGAGATGGTGCTCGGCGGGCTGGTCAACAAGGAGATCGTCAACCTGATCAACCAGAACGGCGGCCGTGCCATCGGCCTCACCGGCAAGGACGGGTCCTTCATCCGCGCCAAGAAACTATTGCTGCAAAACAAGGATGACGCGGACGAGATGCTCGACATCGGCCAGGTCGGCGAGATCCAGAGCATCGATCCGGAAGTCATTTCATTGCTGGAAAGCCGCGAGTTCATTCCCGTGGTGGCCCCGATCGGCGTAGGCGAGGATGGCGAGTCCTACAACATAAACGCCGACCTGGTGGCCGGCAAGCTGGCCGAAATCCTGCACGCGGAGAAATTGATCCTGCTGACAAACACGCCTGGCGTGCTCGACAAGGACGGCAAGCTGCTGACCGGTTTGACACCCAGGCAGGTGGAGGATCTGTTCGCCGACGGCACCCTCCACGGCGGCATGTTGCCCAAGATCGGCGCGGCGCTGGACGCGGCCAAAAGCGGCGTGAAGAGCGTGCACATCATCGATGGGCGGGTCGAGCACGCATTGTTGCTGGAAGTGTTGACCGATCAGGGTGTGGGAACGCTGATCCGCAACCGCTAGCGGGTTGCTCGCCGACATGCGATTTTCCGCCGGCGGCAGGCCGAGGGTCTGGATATTCGATCTCGACAACACGCTGCACGATGCGCGTCCGCACATCTTCCCGCACATCAACCGTTCGATGACCGAATACGTCGCCAGATTGCTCGACCTCGGCGCGGAAGAGGCCGACGAATTGCGCGACTCGTACTGGAAGCGCTATGGCGCGACCCTGATCGGCCTGATCCGGCATCACAGCGTCGATCCGGGGCATTTTCTGCGTGAAACCCATCATTTCCCCGACATCGATCGCATGGTCGTGGGCCGGCGTGAATTGCGCTCGGTGCTGCGGCGCCTGCCCGGACGCAAGATTGTGTTCTCCAATGCACCCGGACATTACGCGCGGGCCGTCCTGCAGGTGCTGGGTATAGGCGATCTGTTCGACGACGTGTTTTCCATCGAGCGCACCCGCTTCCGGCCCAAGCCGCAAGCGCACGGCTTTGTACGCTTGCTGCACGCACACCGCCTGGCGCCTTCGCGCTGCATCATGGTGGAAGACAGTCTTGAGAATTTGCGCACCGCCCGGCGGCTGGGCATGAAAACCGTATGGGTGACCGAATCGAATTACGCTCCGGCGTGGGTGGATGCCAGCGTACGGCAACTGTTCCGTTTGCCCAGGCTGCTGCATCGCCTTTGAGCCACGCCGCTTTGCGCGGTTCGTGTTAAATTTCGCGGCGTTCGGGTAACCTTTGTTCGCCCCCAACCCCAATCAGCGCAGCTACACCCTCTCAGAGCCGCCATGCCGATGAAGCCCGGAGAACGCAAGCTGCAGATTTTGCAGACCCTTGCGAGCATGCTCGAAAATCCCAAAGGGGAAAAGATCACCACCGCCGCGCTCGCCGCCCGGCTCGACGTTTCCGAGGCAGCGCTTTATCGGCATTTCGCCAGCAAGGCGCAGATGTTCGAGGGATTGATCGAATTCATCGAGCAGACCCTGTTCGGCCTGGTGAACAAGATCACCGCAGAAGAAACTAGCGGACTGAAGCAACTTGAGGCGATCATGTCGTCGTTGCTCGGCTTCGCCAAGAAAAATCCCGGCATGACGCGCGTGCTGATCGGCGACGCGCTGGTCAACGAAGACGAGCGCCTGCAGACGCGCATCAACCAGTTGCATGACCGCCTGGAGGCGACGCTGAAGCAGTCGCTGCGTTTCGCCATTTCGGAAAAGCAGATCGCGGAAAGCACCGACGCGGCTGCCCAGGCCAATCTCATGATCGCTTTCGTGATCGGCCGCTGGCACCAGTTCGCCAAGAGCGGCTTCAGGCGCGATCCAACGGAGCAGTGGGCCGCGCAATGGCCCGCGCTGGTTTGATGCGGGGCTTCAATTGCCGACCGTGAGAATTGTCTTTTTCGCGCTGGTTGCCGCGCTGCTCGGTGGCTGCGGCGCGTCGGACGATGAATTCGCGAAGGTGGTTGTCGGCACCTGGGGATCGCGAGACGTCGCCTCCGACGATGTGATCGTGGATGCCCAGTTCACGCTGCTGCCTGGCGGACGGGTCAACTGGCAGGGCGAGTTACGCATGCTCGTGCCCGCCGATTTTTACCTGCCGAATCGTCCCAACTTCGAAGTCCGGAATGGCCGGTTGGTGTACTACTTCAATGCGAGCGGCAGCTGGACGGTGCGGGATGGCTACCTGCACACCAAGATCGACTCCTCGACCCTGCCCAGCCTGCTGCCGGTGGGATTTGCCGCGGCGTGGAAACTCAAAGAAGTGACTAGCAAGGAAATGATCTACGTGTCCGCCGCCAACGGCAGGACGCGCGTGGAATTCCGCAAAGAGTGATTGGATAATTCAGTAATTGGGCGATTGAGCCACTCAATCACTTGATTGCCCAATCGCTCAATCGCCCGCCCCCCGTCACCCCGCCACCGCCGGTGCGCGGCTAGCGATTCGTGGCGCAGACTTCGGTCGCAGGGCGCTGGGCGGTATTTCCCGCGCCGCACACCGCGCACTGTGGGTCTTTCTTGAGGCGCACGCTGCGCCACTCCATCGTCAGGGCATCGAGCAGCAGCAGGCGCCCGGTAAGATCCTTGCCGACCCCCATCACTAATTTCAGCGCCTCGGCGGCCTGGATCGAGCCGATGATGCCGACCAGCGGCGCGAATACGCCCATCACGGCGCAACGCATTTCCTCGAGGTCGCCGCTTTCCGGAAACAGGCAGTGATAGCACGGGCTGTCCGCGCGACGCAGGTCGAACACCGCGACCTGCCCGTCGAAGCGAACGCCCGCGCCCGACACCAGCGGCTTGGCAAAACGCACACAGGCGCGGTTGATCGCGTGGCGGGTGGCGAAGTTGTCGGTGCAATCGACAATCACATCTGCGGACTGGACCAGTTGTTCCAGCCGCTCACCGGCGACGCGTTCCGCAATGGGCGTGACAGCGGTCTGCGGATTGATGCGCGCCAGTGTGTGTTGCGCGGAATCGACCTTGCGTTCGCCGATCGAATCGGTGAAGTGCACGATCTGGCGTTGCAGGTTGGTCAGGTCGACGCGGTCGTCGTCGCAGATCGTCAGCCGGCCCACGCCGCTTGCCGCCAGATAAAGTGACACCGGCGCGCCCAGCCCGCCCGCGCCGATCATCAGCACATGCGCATTGAGCAGCTTCTGCTGACCGTCGATTTCGATCTCGGGCAGCAGGATGTGGCGGCTGTAACGCAGGAGCTGGTTGTCGTCCATATCGCTTAAGGTCTATTTCACTCAGGGCAGCGGATTTTGCGGGCATCTTAACGCGGAAGGCCCGCGCTGGGCGGGCCTTCCGTCACTGCACTTGCCGTACTGCTTTATCTCTTGCCGATGATCTGCAGGCCTTTCAGCAGATTCAGCGCCTGGTTCAACTGGTAGTCGTTTTTCGACACGATATCGGGCGGCGTGCCGTCGTCGGCCGGCTTTTCCTCGGGCTTCGGCGCTGCCGGCGGCGTGGCCGGCACGGCTTGCGGCTGCGGAGCCGGCTTGGCTTCGGGAGTGCCGCCTTGCGGATTGGCCAGGTGACGGTCCAGATCGGCTTCGCGCAGCCTGCTTGCAGCCTCGCCTTCGGTCACCGTGGCTTCTTCGACGATGATGTCCGGGGTGATGCCCTTGGCCTGGATCGAGCGGCCGTTCGGCGTGTAGTAACGTGCGGTCGTGAGCTTGATCGCCGTGCCGTTACCGAGCGGCAGGATGGTCTGCACCGATCCCTTACCGAAGGTTTGCGTGCCCATCACCACCGCACGCTTGTGATCCTGCAGGGCGCCCGCAACGATTTCCGACGCCGATGCGGATCCGCTGTTGACCAGCACCACCATCGGCAGCGTTTTCATCTCCTTGGGCAGTTTCTTGAGATAGTCGTCCTTGCTGCCGCGCAGGTAGTACTCGGGGCGCGCGAACAGTTTCATCTTCGCGTCTTCCGTGCGGCCTTCGGTGTAGACCACGAGGTCTTCACTTGGCAGGAAAGCGGACGAAACAGCCACGGCGCCGTTCAGCAGACCGCCCGGATCATTGCGCAGGTCGAGGATGATGCCCTTCATCGCACCATTGTTATCCTTGAACAGCTTCTCGGCGTATTTCGCCAGCGTCTCACCGGTGTGTTCCTGGAACTGGGTCACGCGGAAGTAGGCGTAACCCGGTTCGAGCAGCTTGGCCTTCACGCTCTGGATCTGGATCACGGCACGGGTCAGGGTAACCACGCGCGGCTTGGCGTCGCCTTTGCGAACGAAGGTCAACGTGATCGGCGTGTTGGGCTTGCCGCGCATGCGCTTGACCGCATCGTTGAGCGTCATGCCCTTCACATTGGCGTCATCGAGCTTGATGATCAGGTCGCCCGACTTGAGGCCGGCGCGCCACGCCGGCGTATCTTCAATGGGCGCGACGACCTTGACGAATCCGTCTTCCATGCCGACTTCGATGCCCAGGCCGCCGAATTCGCCCTGGGTGCCAACCTGCAGGTCGCGAAACGCTTCGGCGTCCAGGTAGGCGGAATGCGGATCCAGGCCGGACAACATGCCGTTGATCGCCTCGGAAATGAGCTTCTTGTCGTCGACCGGTTCGACATAGTCATTTTTGATGCGGCCAAATACTTCCGTGAAGGCGCGCAGATCCTCGATCGGCAGCGGGCCCGCGCTTTTTTGCGCCACGGCGGAAAAGTTCAGGCTGATCAGCACGCCAAGGATCGCCCCGAGGACGATCAGGCCAACCTGCCGAAATTTGCTTTGCATCTTCATGACTCCTCTTGCGCGCAACCCGATGTCGCGCGATCTTATTTCAACGTTACCCAAGGGATGGGGTCGAAAGGCTTTCCCTGAAATCTCAACTCAAAGTATAAACCCGAATCGGGGTTGCCACCGCTGTTGCCGGCGGCGGCAATGGTGTCGCCGGCCTTGGCCTCATCGCCGACCTGCTTTAGCAGCGACTCATTATTGCCGTAAAGGCTCATATAACCGTCGCCGTGGTCGAGAATCAGCAGGTTACCGAAGCCGCGCAGCCAGTCGGCGTAAACCACCCGGCCCTCTGCGACGGCTTTGACCTCCCGCCCTGTCTTGGCGGAAATAAACAGTCCTTTCCACGAAAGCCCGCTGTCTTGTCTTTGGCTGCCAAAGCGGTTCATCAGTTCCCCGATCACCGGCAATCGCAGTTTGCCCTTCAGTTCACGGAATGGCCCTGCTCCGGTATCGGCATTCGGCAAAGCCTTATTGGTGAGGCGTTTTCCTGGCTTCTTGTTGCTCTTGCGCGCCGCTTCCCTGGCCAGCCGCTCGATCAGTTGCGACAGTCTTTCCTCATCGCGCTTGAGCGTGGAAAGCTGTTTGCGGCTCTTTTCAATATCGTCCGAAACCTTTACGTAAACCTGCTGGCGTTGTGCTTTCTCCTTTTCCAGCCGGCGCATTTGCGAAGTTTCTTCGCTTTGCAGTGCGCGCAGTTCCGAACTCTTGCGGCGGGTTTCGCCGGTCAGCTTGTCGAGACTCGCAAGATTTTCCCGCAGGCTGGCGAGCAGTTCGGCGCGGGCGCGGGAGACGTAACTGAGGTAGTGCAGCTGGCGGGCGATTTCGTTCGGGTCTTCACCATTGAGCACCAGCTTGACGGCGTCCGATTGCCCGCCGACATACTGCTGATAGAGCAGCCGGCTTAGCGTGACCTGTTCGTCGGCGATGTTGCCTTCCACGGCACGAGCCCGCGCTTGCAGCCTGGACAATGCAGTATTGACTTCACGCCGCTGGCCTGAGAGCTGGTAAAGCTTGCGGCTGGTCTCGCTGACCGCGCGCTCCGAATCCTTCAATGCATCGGCGGCTTCCGCCTTCGAACTTTCGGAGTTCGTGAGCTGCTTGCGCAGGGCTTCGATGCGGCCGCGAATATCCTTCAGTTCATCCTGCGGCCCGGCTTGGACAGCGGCGGATGCCACCATCAGGAACAAGACCCCGAGCGTGGCTGAAAACAACGAAAGGGATTGCTGCTTGGCGCTCAAGACGTGCTGCGCGCCTGCGCCGCCACGGCGGCTGCAGCCTGCTTTGCCTTCTCCTGGTCGCCCAGGTAATAGTTGCGCACGGGCTTCAAATTGTCGTCCAGCTCGTAAACCAGGGGGATGCCGGTCGGAATGTTCAGGCCTACGATGTCATTTTCCGATACGTTGTCGAGATACTTCACCAGCGCGCGCATGGTGTTGCCGTGCGCTACCACGATGACGCGCTTGCCCGCTTTGACTTGGGGCGCGATCACATCGTTCCAATGCGGCAGAAAGCGCGCGACCGTGTCTTTCAGGCACTCGGTGAGCGGGATGTCTTGCGGGCGTACGTCCGCATAGCGGCGATCCTTGCCGGGGTAGCGCGAATCGCTTTTCTCGAGCGCCGGAGGCGGCGTGTCATAGCTGCGGCGCCAGACCAGGATCTGTTCCGGCCCGTATTGTTGCGCCATGTCGGCCTTGTTCAGACCCTGCAGCGCGCCGTAATGGCGCTCATTCAATCGCCATGAAAGCTGTTGCGGAATCCAGGTTAAATCGAGTTCCTCGAGCGTAATCCACATCGTGCGGATTGCGCGCTTGAGCACAGACCCGTGGGCCTGGTCGAAAGTGAAGCCTTCCTGCTTGAGCAGTTGGCCGGCGTCGTGGGCTTCTTTGAGGCCTTTCTCCGAAAGATCGACGTCGGTCCAGCCGGTGAACCGGTTTTCCTTGTTCCAGACACTTTCACCATGACGCAGGAGTACGATTTTTTTCATGGAAACATGTAATGATCGCAAGGTTGGAGGGAGGCGGACGCGTTTGCGCCCGACGGATAGAATTGTATTACCCGCATCGGCGAGTGTCCTGCCGATCTCAACGGCGCCATGAAGGCGGCGGTTGCCCGCGTTATTCATGGAGGCTGATTTGATGGTTGCCGTGTTGGATCGCTCGGCACTGCCAGCGCGTACTGCGCTGGGTTTGCTCGGACTTGGCTGTGTCCTGCCCTTCCTGAGCCCCGTTTTCCAGCCGCCGGTTGCCAGCTTTTATGGCGAAGCCGTGGCTGTTGCGCTGGGTCTGGCGGCGGTCGCTTTGATGGCGGCCCGATCTTTGTGGGCGGGCATGCGCCTGCCGCGCATCAGCCTGATGTTTGTCGGTTTCGCAGCGCTGATGGTATTGCAGATTGCCATGGGCAAGGCAATTTACGGCCAGTTGAATCTGCTGGGCGCGCTTTACGTCCTGTGGGCGGCAGCCTTGGCAATGCTGGCCAACAGGCTGGTGCAGGTTTTCGGTGCAGCGACATTGGCTGCGACATTGGCCTGGTTTCTGGTCACAGGTAGTGTGATCAGCGCGCTCATAGGATTGATCCAGCTATTTGGCGTGCAAACGCCGCTGGCGCCATTCATGCTGCCGCAGGCGCATGGCCGGATTTATGCCAACACCGGGCAGCCGAATCACCTGGCGAGTTATTTGTGTCTGGGGCTTGCTTCGGCTGGATATCTCTGGAGCACGCGCCGCATCGGGTTGGTCCCGGTCGCCTGTATATGCGCCGTCCTGTTTGCCGTTCTGACGATATCCGGCTCGCGTGCCGTCTGGCTGTACGCCGGGGCATTCGTGGTGTTCTCCCTGGTAATGGGCAAGTTGCGCCCATCAGTGGAGTTCAAGCGGCTGCTCGTTTTCAGCTTCGTCATTGTTGGCGGCCTGCTGGTCGCGCAGTGGGCAATGGCTGGCTTGCTCCCGCAGCGTTCGATCGCAGTGGAAACCATGGGTGAGCGCGTGCAGTCCGAAGGAATGTCGTCACCAATACGGCTGCATTTCTGGCGCCAGGCATGGCTTATGTTCAGCGCAGCGCCGGTATTCGGCCTGGGCTTTAAGCAATTCGCATGGAATAATTTTTTGCTGACCGGACAGATTCCGGGCTCGGCGACCGATGAAGGCATCATCGATCACGCACACAATCTCCTATTCCAGATCGCCGCGGAATTTGGCGTCTGCGGTCTGATCGTTTTGCTGGGTGGGCTGGTGTGGTGGGGATGGCACCTGAGACATGCGCGGATCGACCCCCCGCTGTGGTGGATGGCAGCGGTGCTCGGCGTGCTCGGACTGCACAGTATGCTAGAGTATCCGCTGTGGTATGCGTATTTTCTGGGTATCGCCGCGGTGGCTCTGGGCGCAGCCGAAAGCGAAGCGCCTGCCTACAATAGACCTGGCGGCAGGATCATTCTGTGCGCGGCAGTTTTGCTCGGTGCATTAGCGTTCGCGAACGTGTATCGGGACTATCGCATCCTGCAGGCATTGCAGGGCACGGCGATTCGTAAATCGGCTGCGGCACCGGGTTCCGGGGACGCAGGCATTCGGGTCCTGGTCGACATGCAACGCACTTCGCTGTTCGCTCCGTTCATTGAATTCGCGCTGGCCCGCCAGATGTTGCTGAATCGGGAACATCTGGACGACAAGATCGTGCTCAACCAGCGTGCGATGCGATTCCAGCCTTCCAATGATTTTGCGTATCGACAGGCCTTGTTGCTGGCGATGTCCGGAGACTTGGAGGGAATGCAGGCGCAGTGGAATCTGGCCGTGGCAAATTACCCGAACGACCGCGGGGAAGTTCTTAAAGTTGCGCAGGAGCTGGAAAAGACCGGCGAGACCGGGATGACGGAGTTGCTGCGATTCGCGCGGCGACAAGACGAAAAGGTTGAAAAGTGAAATTCGTACTGAACAATATTTGGCTCGTTTTGGCAGCCGCGGTGAGCGGTGCCATCCTGATTTGGCCCTTGATCAACCGGCGCCTTAGCGGCGCAGCCGAAGTCGGCGCACTCGAGGCCGTCCAACTGCTTAACCGCAAGGATGCGATCATGATCGACGTGCGCGAACCGGCGGAGTTCAATGCGGGCCACGCGCCGAACGCCAGGAATATCCCGCTCGCGCAACTCGACAAGCGCATCGGCGAACTGGAGAAATTCAAGAACCGTCCGGCCATCGTCGTTTGCCAGACGGGAGGCAAATCGCACACGGCAACCGCCTTGCTGAAGAAGGCGGGCTTTGCCGAAGTCGTGGTT
>JAYVMZ010000380.1:0-4553 GCA_043758735.1 Betaproteobacteria bacterium | reverse complement strand
GCACGCATTTAAAGGCGGTAAAGGCTTCCTGGAAAATTTTGAAAGCAATCTAACGCCCTGTGGCGACCGAAATATCGCTGAGTCCGACAGGCTCCTAGATCAACACCCAACGCAGAGGCGCAGAGAAATCCCGTGCGGAATATATAAGCTCCCTCGCGATCATCGATGTTCACCCGACTAGCGCCGGGTTGTTAACTTCGCACGCCTTTTCGCTTTCCTCCGCGACCTTTGCGTTCTCCTCGCCTCTGTGTTGGGTTCAGACAAGCTCTACTGCCATGGCCGTGGCTTCGCCGCCGCCGATGCATAGCGACGCCACGCCTCGCTTCAAGCCGTTCTTTTTGAGGGCGCCGATCAGCGTGACCAGGATGCGCGCACCGGAGGCGCCAATAGGGTGTCCCAGCGCGCAGGCGCCGCCGTGGATGTTCACTTTTTCGTGCGGCAGCTTGTGTTCCCGCATCGCAGCCATGGCAACCACCGCGAACGCCTCGTTGATCTCGAAAAGATCCACCTGACCGGCGGTCCATCCGGTCTTGTCGAACAGTTTCTGGATGGCGCCGACCGGAGCGGTGGTGAACAAGCCCGGTTCCTGCGCGTGAGTCGAATGGCCGACGACGGTCGCCAGCGGCTTCAGGCCCAGCTTGGCCGAAGTCGAGCGCCGCATCATCACAAGCGCCGCGGCGCCATCCGAGATCGAACTGGAGTTCGCAGCGGTCACGGTGCCATCCTTGCGAAAAGCCGGCTTGAGCAGCGGAATCTTGTCGAAGTTGGCCTTGAACGGCTGTTCATCATGTTCGATGAAGCGTTCGTCCTTGCCCGCCTTGATGGCGATGGGCACGGTTTCCCAGGCGAACGAGCCATCCTTGTTCGCTTTCTGCGCGCGCTCCAGCGATGTGATCGCGAACCGGTCCTGCTCTTCGCGTGTGAAAGAAAATTTCGTCGCACAGTCCTCGGCGAAGGACCCCATCAGCCGGCCCTTGTCGTAGGCGTCCTCCAGGCCATCGAGAAACATGTGATCAATGACTTGCTGATGGCCCATGCGGTACCCGGTGCGCGCCTTCGGCAGCAGATAAGGCGCATTGCTCATGCTTTCCATGCCTCCGGCAACCATGATGTCGTTCGTACCCGCGGTCAGCAGATCGTTGGCGAGCATGGTGGCCTTCATGCCCGATCCGCACATCTTGTTGACAGTCGTGCAACCCGCGGACAGCGGCAGCCCCGCCCCGAGCGACGCCTGCCGCGCCGGCGCCTGTCCCTGGCCGGCGGGCAACACGCAGCCCATGATGACTTCCTGCACCTGCTCCGGTTTGATGCCGGCACGCTCGAGGGCGGCGCGGATGGCGGCCGCGCCGAGCTGTGGCGCCGCGAAGTCTTTCAGTTCGCCCTGCATCGCTCCCATGGGAGTGCGCGCGACGGAAACTATAACGATCGGATCGGTGGTCATATTTCCTCCTTGAACAACAAAACTTTCAACGCGAAGGACGCAAAGATACGCAATGGCAGATCGGGTAAGTCAATTCTCCAAATTGCGTATTTTTTTTGCGTCACGAGTCCACTCTGTGAAGTGCCTTTTCATTTCCTTTGCGTTTCAATTGATTTGCATCGAACGGCGTGAGAATCGATTGCGGAAACGCAGCGTCTCGGGATAGGGAAATACGTCTTCGACGTGCCCCGCGGCAATGCGGCGCTGCGTGGCCGTCCAGTAATCCGCGTCGAGCAGTTCGCGATGGCGCTCGAGAAAAGCGTCCCGCACGCGGGGATCTCCCAGCAGGAAAGCAGCGAACTCTTCCGGAAAAATATCGTCGGCGCCGACCGGATACCAGGGTTCTGCGGCGATCTCGTCTTCCGGGGTACGCGGCTCCGGCATGCGGCGGAAGTTGCAGTCCGTCATGTAGGCAATCTCGTCGTAGTCGTAGAACACGACGCGCCCGAAGCGGGTCACACCGAAGTTCTTGAACAACATGTCGCCGGGAAAAATGTTCGCCGCAGCGAGTTGGCGGATTGCATTGCCGTATTCCTGCACTGCGTGGACCAGCTGATCGTCGCTGGCATTGTCCACATACATATTCAGCGGAATCATGCGGCGCTCGATGTACAGGTGTTTTACGATCAGTGTGTCACCGTCTTCTTCGATAACGGACGGCGCCAGGCGCCGCAAGTCCTCGAGCAGTTCCACGGCGAAGCGCTCCTTCGGGAATGCGACTTCCGCATATTCGAGCGTGTCGGCCATGCGCCCGACGCGGTCGTGGTACTTGACCAGCAGGTATTTGCCCTTGACCTGCTGGCGCGTGGTGTCTTTCGGCGGCGAGATCACGTCCTTGATGACTTTGAAAACGTAAGGGTAGGACGGTAGCGTGAATACCAGCATGACCAGCCCGCGTATGCCTGGCGCGGTGACGAAACTGTCGCCGGAATGTTTCAGATGGTGCAGGAAATCGCGGTAGAAAAGGGTCTTGCCGTGTTTCTGTAATCCGAGAACGGTGTAGATCTCGGCGGCCGGTTTGTTTGGCAACAGGCTTCTGAGAAATTCCACGTAGCCCGACGGCACCTCCATGTCCACCATGAAATAGGCGCGGCTGAATCCGAACAGGATGGCGAGATTTTCGCTATCCAGCAGAATGGTGTCGAGATAGAGGCTGCCGTCGCCGTTGCGCAAAATGGGAATCGCAAACGGGATATCGCGATTGCCGTTGACGATCTTGCCGATCACGTACGCACCCTTGTTGCGGAATAACGGCGACGACAGCACCTGGATCTGGTGATTGGCTTCCAGCACAAAGGGGCGCCCAAGATGCGCGCGTAGCGCGCGCAGCAGCCAGCGGCTGTCCCGGTTCAGATCACGCAAGGGGTTGCGCAATCCGAAGTCGCGCAGTATCCGCGAAATCGTTGCCCGCAAGCCGTCTCTCGCGGGATAGTAGCTTCGATATGTGGGCGGGTCGGAATCGATGTGTTCGGTGGACAACGCAGGACGCACGAACAGGAAATCGTTGTGATAGTAGTTGCGATGCAGGATGCGGCAACTAACCGAATTGAAAAAGCTCTCTGCCAGTTCCGGCTGCTTGTGATTGGTCAGCAGTCCGATGTAATGAAGTTTGACCTGCTGCCAGATCGTGTCCGGCAACGCATCCGTGTTGAAGCGGCGCTGCAGATACTCGACGGTTTCGGTAATGCGGCGATCGTAGAACTGGATGCGCTCGCGCGAGATGCGCTGGATTTCCGTCCATTGCCCGGCTTCGAACAGGGATTTCGCGTAACGACTGGTTTCGCGGAACAACCGGTAGTGGCGATTGAAGCCGTCCAGCGTGCCCTGCGCGATGACAAACGCGAGGTCTTGTTGCGTCTGTTGGGTAACGGCCGTCATCGGCGATTCGCTATCGGGTCTCGTTGAAAAGCTCGCGTCCGATCAGCATGCGGCGGATCTCCGAAGTACCGGCGCCGATCTCATACAACTTCGCGTCGCGCCACAGGCGTCCGGTGGCGTAGTCGTTTATGTAACCATTGCCTCCCAGCGCCTGGATCGCTTCGCCGGCCATCCAGGTCGCCTTCTCGGCTGCATACAGAATGGCACCTGCCGCGTCCTTGCGCGTGGTCCGGCCGCGATCACACGCCTTCGCCACGGCATAGACATAGGCTTTGCATGCATTCATGGTCGTATACATATCGGCGACCTTGCCCTGCATGAGCTGGAATTCACCGATCGGCTGGCCGAACTGTTCGCGCTGGTGCAGGTAGGGCATGACGACGTCCATGCAAGCCTGCATGATGCCGAGCGGTCCGCCGGCCAGCACGGCGCGCTCGTAGTCCAGACCGCTCATGAGCACCTGAACGCCGCGGTTCACCTCGCCAAGTACATTGTCCACCGGCACTTCGCAATCGCGAAATACCAGTTCGCAGGTATTCGAACCGCGCATGCCGAGCTTGTCGAGTTTTTGCGCCGTGGAAAAACCCTTGAGGGATTTCTCGATCAGGAAAGCAGTAATGCCCTTCGGGCCGGCCGTGACATCGGTTTTTGCGTATACGACGAGCACGTCGGCGTCCGGTCCGTTCGTGATCCACATCTTGTTGCCATTGAGGACATAACGGTCGCCTTGCCTGTCGGCACGCAGCTTCATGCTGACCACGTCCGACCCGGAGTTTGGCTCGCTCATGGCCAGCGCGCCGACGTGTTCGCCGGAAATCAGCCGGGGAAGATAGTGTTGCTTCTGCGCCGCGCTGCCGTTGCGGTTGATTTGGTTCACGCATAAATTAGAGTGCGCCCCGTAGGACAGCCCGACCGAAGCCGAGGCCCGCGAGACCTCTTCCATCGCCACCACGTGGGCGAGATAGCCCATGCCGGTGCCCCCGAATTCCTCGCCGACAGTGATGCCGAGCAGGCCGAGGCCGCCCAGTTTGCGCCACAGATCCATGGGAAATTCATTGCGTGCGTCCGTTTGTGCGGCGCGCGGGGCGATTTCGCGTGCAGCAAAATGCTGCACGCTATCGCGCAGCATTTCGATGTCCTGCCCCAGGTCAAAGTCGAGGGCGGGAAAGGCCGCCATCACCGGTTTTCCCGGGCT
>JAYVMZ010000379.1:0-2363 GCA_043758735.1 Betaproteobacteria bacterium | reverse complement strand
GTTTCTTCTTCGCAACCGGATCGAGCAACGCATTCGTGAATTGCGAGTCGCTGCGGTCAAAATGGCATACCAGAGAACATTGTTCGATGGCGGGAGGGAGTCACGGGTCGTGGTGGATGGCACTTACCGTTTTGAATTTTATCCCCATGGGTACGCTCCTACCCGCGACTATGACGGGCGCTTCGGCGCTTTCGACTTCCGTGGCCACTACTATGGCCGTATTGGCGACTTCGACAGTAAGGAAGAGTTTGAATGCGCCGTGTGGCTGGATCAGCGGGTGCAGTTGGGGCGCATCAAGTACTGGGTTCGCAACCTGGTACGCCGGGAAGGCAGCTCGTACTTTTTTCAGAAGGCTGACGGACGTTTTTTCCCCGATTTCCTGTGCCAGTTACCGAACGGCGTTGTAGTTGCTATTGAGAACAAAGGCGCTGACCGATGGACTGGGGCGGAAGACGATCGGCTGATTGGCGGGTTATGGGAAGAACTATCCGAGGGACGCTGCCGTTTCGTGATGGTGAAGGAAAAGCGCTGGGTCTGGATAGACGCGAAGATTCAATAAAGTTTGCGATTTATTCTATAGAAGACCCATTTCGAGGACATCCTCGAAATGGTGATATCGGGTCGATTGCTGTTATGACAAACGCAGATTATCTCCCGCCCGCAGATCTCTGCTATGCCTCTGGCACCATTGCAATCCATCCTTCCAACGCATCCACATTCGCCGGCAGCCCATAGTTGCTGTCGCGTCGTTGCCATGCCCACGCTGCTTGCATTGCGCAAAGCGTGGCGTCGAGCCGATCGCCGGACGCATCGTTGACGAGCGAATTCAACAGCGGCGTCGAGCCGGTCAGCGCAAATCTGAATGGATTACCGGTTGAAGTCAGCGAACCGACGATGGTTTTTCTCGCCCGCCTTCGCGCGGGCGTCTGTTTAACCTTGGCGTCGTTCTTGTATGAGCCCTTCACCAACTGGCGCGCGGAAAAGCCGGGATAGGCTTCCAGCGCCACGCGTTGTGGATCGCCCTCATGCAATCCCGGGATGGTCACGCCGGCATCGAGCAAGCGAGGTGCGCCTTCGAGGAACATGAGTCCAACCGGGGGATTGACCAGCTTGAGCGGACTGTGCGATCCGGCCGGATGATCGGCAGCGCGGTGCGCGTAGCGATTTCCTGCCGGCCGGCTCTCGCGATAGCGGTCCAGCATGGCGCGAAATTCTTCGCGACCCAGATTGCGGCAGTGGCCAACAAGTTGCGGCCATCGTTGCGGCAGGTCGAGATCGATGACGGCTTCGCGCGGCAGGCCGAAGGGAAAATCGAATCCCGCGATCCACGGTCCAGGCCGGCGCAGCCAGGACTCGAAATCCTCCCATGCGGAAAATTCTTCAAAGCCCTCGAGAAGAAACGACGTGCGTTGAACGCGACCGCTGGCGATGGTGACCGGCTTGCCCGGGCGCGGACGGCTGGTGAAGTCCACGCCGTGGATCGACCAATTGGCCGAGTTACGCATGGTGGCGTGTCAGGGTGAAAGTTTTTTCTCGATGCGCCGCGCGAAGACGGTCATTTCCTTCGCCACCTGCTGGTCGCCGCGCCGCTGCGCAACTTCGACGCCGCGCCGGTAGGTATCGAGGGCGCCATGCAGGATACCGGCGTCGACGAATGCCATGCCGAGAAGCTTCCATGCCGCGGAGTAGGTGGGATCGAATTCGAGCGCGCGTTTCAGGTGAAAGACCGCCACCCAGGTTTTGCCGAGTTTGAGGTACTCGCCGCCGAGGCTAAAGCGCAGCAGCGCGGAGTCCCGGCCTTGCGCGAGCAGGTTTTCGAGGTTGGAAATGACCGCCTGCGAATCCATATAGATTAAGCCCCCAGCCTATAGCTCGATGCGCGTGCCCAGCTCGACTACCCGGTTCGCCGGAATCTTGAAAAAAGTGGTCGCGCTGGATGCGTTGCGCGACATCAATGCGAACAGCTTTTCCCGCCACAATGCCATCCCCGGGCTGACCTTGGGAATCAGCGTCTGCCGGCTGAGGAAAAACGAAGTCTCCATCATTTCGAATTTGAATCCCTTCGCGCCCGAAAGCTTGAGTGCCAGCGGCACGTCGGGATCGTCCTTGAAGCCATAGCGGACCACAGCCCGATAGAAGTCGGAGCCCAGCGGCTCGATTTCGATGCGCTCTTCGTCGGGAACATGCGGGATATCGATCGTGCTGACCGTGAGAAGGACGATGCGCTCGTGCAGCACCTTGTTGTGATTCAGGTTGTGCAGCAGTGCATGCGGCACGCCTTCGGACGCCGCGGTCAGGAATACCGCGGTGCCCGGTACCCGCGTCGGCGGATGCGCGGTGACGCTCTGGATGAAGGGTTCGAG
>JAYVMZ010000378.1:0-13659 GCA_043758735.1 Betaproteobacteria bacterium | reverse complement strand
GGAGGTCATCTGGGAGATTGAACCGGGCGCTCAAATCATCGAACGCTTAGGACTACCCTCAATTACGGGCCAGGATGACTCGGACACACTGGAGACCTTCCTTGATGCCGTGCGCTGGGGGGCTGCGACCAATGCCGACCGAGGCTTTTTGCAAGCGCCATTCCGCAGTGGCGTCAGCATCGAAGATTTTCAGCTCGACCCTCTGGTGCGCGCCATCGACATGGCCCGCGTCAATCTGCTCATCGCTGACGACGTTGGTCTGGGCAAGACTATTGAGGCCGGTCTTGTCATTCAGGAAATGCTGCTCCGGCATCGAGCCCGCACCGTATTGATCATTTGCCCTGCGTCGCTTCAAGAAAAATGGCGCGTGGAAATGTTGGAAAAGTTCGGCCTCGAATTCCGCATCGTCGATACGGCTTACATCAAGCAGCTGCGCCGCGAACGCGGCATTCATGCCAATCCATGGACATCTCATCCTCGTCTGATCGCATCCATGGATTGGGTAAAGAGTGGCGAGGGACTGCGTGCGATGCGCGATGTGCTTCCCGCGCATACCAGTTACCCGCGCAAGTTCGACCTACTGGTCGTTGATGAAGCCCACAACATTGCCCCTGCTGCCGGTGCGAACTACGCCCTTGAGAGCCAACGGACTCGCTTCATTCGCTTGATCAGCCCTCACTTTCAGCACCGGCTATTCCTGACCGCCACACCACATAATGGCTACACCGAATCCTTCACTTCGCTGCTGGAACTGCTGGACGACCAGCGCTTCGCCCGAAACATCCTTCCCGATGAGAAGCAACTCAGTCAGGTGATGATCCGCCGCCTGAAAAGCGATCTGGTCGACGCCGACGGCAAGCCACTCTATGCGCAACGCAGACTGCAAGCACTGCTGGCCGCATATTCCGCGCAAGAACGCAGCATTCACCAGAAACTGAACGACTACTGCGCCAGCCGCGAGCAGGATGCGGAGAAGGTCGGCAACTCTTTCGGTACTTCGTTCGTTAACCGGTTACTCAAGAAGCGGCTCTTTTCTTCTCCGGCCGCTTTCGCCTCCACCCTTGAAAAGCACATTGCCAGTCTGGCCAATGGCAGCCAACGCAAAGACAAAGATGCAATGGCCGAGCGCATCTTGCGCAAGGCCATCCTGCGGGTAGATGAAGACTATGCAAACGACCAAGAGGTCGAAAACGCACAGTCTGAAGCCGTCGAAGAGGCCTCGCGTCGCGCGCAACCGCTGACAGCAGATCAGCGACAAATGCTGAACGAACTGCGGCAGTGGGCTCAAACAGCCAAGAGCCAGGTCGACGCCAAAGCCAAAGCGATCCTCGACTGGCTCTCCGCCAATCTCAAAACGGATAGTCAATGGAACGACCGCCGGGTGATCCTGTTCACCGAATACCGCACCACGCACCAGTGGATGCACGAGATCCTCGCCAGCCATGGCTTCGGTGGCGAACGTCTCGGCCTGCTCCACGGCGGACTCACGCAGGATGAGCGGGAACCCATCAAGGCGGCCTTCCAGGCATCACCCAAGGATTCACCCGTCCGCATCCTGCTCGCCACCGATGCGGCGTCTGAAGGTATCGACCTGCAGAACCACTGTAACTGCCTCATCCATCTGGAGATCCCCTACAACCCGAACGTGATGGAGCAGCGCAACGGCCGTATCGACCGTCACGGGCAGCGGGAAAAAGAGGTGCTGATCTGGCACCCGGTCGACGGTGGTGACAACGGCGCTGCATCGGTCGGTGGCCATGGTGAAGACATCCTGCGTGCCCTGCGCAAACTAGAATCGATGCGTGCCGACATGGGCAGCGTCAACCCGGTGATCGCGCCCCAGATGTCCGGCCTCATCGAAGGCTCCCTGAAAGACCTCGACACCCTTATGGCCGAGGCCAAGATGGCCAAGGCCAGGCGCTTCGTGCGCGCCGAACGCGAACTGAAAGAACGCGTCGCCAAGCTTCACGAACGCCTTCTGGCCACCCAGCAGGATTTCCACCTCACACCCGATCACGTCCAGATGGCGGTCAGGACGGGCCTCGCGCTGGCGGGCCGCCCCTCACTGGAACCCGTCGCCCTCGCAGATGCTCCCCAGGGCAGCGTATTCAGGATGCCGCCTCTGTCTGGATCTTGGGCGCGCTGCCTGGAAGGCTTGCGTCACCCCCACACCCAGCAGATACGCCCTATCACATTCGACCATGCCGTGGCCAAGGGACGCGACGATGTCGTACTGGTCCACTTGAACCATCGCCTGGTCCAGATGTGCCTTCGCCTGTTGCGGGCCGAAGTCTGGGCGCAGGACGACGTCAAGAAACTGCATCGCGTCACCGTGCGCACCGTGCCTGATGGCCGTGTCGAATGCCCGGCCGTGGTCGTCATCTCGCGGTTGGTCATCACCGGCGGCAACCACCATCGGCTGCACGAGGAGCTGACCGTCTCGGGCGGTTATCTGCGGGATCAGTCGTTCCGGCGTGAAGAGAGCGTTACCCGTGTCCAGCAGTGGTTGGACGAGGCGCAGCCATGCTCGGCGAGTGATTCCCTGTTCGAGGCCTTTCGGGTTCGCTTCGATCGTGCTCAGCCCGCCATCCTGCAGTCGGTGGATGCCCGCTCGAAGGATCGGCTCAAGTTTCTGGCCAACACGCTTCAGACCCGCAAGCAGCAAGAGATCGACGACATCGGCGCCGTACTCGACGAACTCGAGAAAGCGATCCAGAGCGAACTGAAGAAAGACCAGCAACCCGAGCAGCTGTCGCTGTTCACCGAGGACGAGCGCACCCAACTCAGACGCGACACCGCCGCGCTGGAGGCCCGCCTCAAGCGCATCCCGGCCGAGCGCATCCAGGAGGTCGAGGCCATCGAAACGCGCTACGCCAAGATTGATGACCGCACCTTCCCAGTAGCCGTGGTGTTCATCATTCCCGAGTCGACGATGGGGGCGACGAAATGATGACATGGCAGGAATATCAAGAGGCCGTCGCCGTGCTCTACGAGCAAGCCGATGAATTCGGAAACGTCAGCAGGAATGTCATGGTGCCGGACAAGATCACCGGTCAGCCACGGCAAATCGACGTTCTCATCGAAATCGAGGCCAAGGGACACCCTCAAAAGATGATCGTCGATGCCAAGTTCCATGCCGTCCCCATCGACGTGAGGGAGGTCGAATCAGTCCTCGCGCTCGCCGATGCAGTTGGCGCAAACAAAGCCATCGTCGTCGCGGCGAATGGCTGGACTGAGCCTGCCAAGAAGAAAGCCGACCATGTCGGATGCGATCTCGAACTGCTTTCAGTGGAAGAGGCTTTGGATCTGATCGTTCCAGACAAATGGAAGATGTGTCCATCCTGCGGTGCGGACTGCATTGTGCTTGACCAAGAAGGATCAGTTACTTTTGAAGGAGGCTCTTGGTTTTGGTGGCTTGCGGGTCAGTGTCGTGGATGTAATTGCGCTCGTATCCACTGCCAAGATTGCGGGATGAAGGCAGACATCAATCTCGGTCAATCCATGATCTGCGGATGCGGCCACCGTTGGGCGAGTACCGACAAAGGCGTCACGATTGCTTTTTTCGAGGAACAGCCTGAATGACGACGCCGATTCAACACCACGACTGGCTCTCGCTCATCGAGATCTCCGGCCCGTTCCTCGCGGTTCCTGTTCTCAAGGAAGCATTTCCTCAAGGATTGGAAGAACTCGACGGCCTCATACGCAAGCGGCTGCGTCAGGCCTACGAGGAATGGCGTGATGCACTGGAGACGGATGATCCCCAGTTCCCCGAACTGCACGTTGCCTGGATCGACGAGGTGCTGTCGCGCGGTCTTGAGCTTGATGAGGACGGCAAAGGCGGCGTCCTGAAGCGAGGCGACTGGTGTGCGGACAACTTGAAGGTCAGCCTGCCCGAACATGGTGTGGCAGTGTCCCCGGACTTCGCGGTCGTCGACGAGCAACGTGCCAATATGCCGCGGATGCTCATCCACGTCTACGGGCAGGAAGTAGACCTCGACGCCACTCTGAAAAGTGACGGCTGGGCCGCCACACCTGCCGACCGCATGGTTCAGTTGTGCCGTGCCGCTGGCTACCGCCTCGGGCTGGTGACCAACGGCGAACGCTGGATGCTGGTCGATGCCCCGGTGGGTGCCGTCACCACGTTCGCCAGCTGGTATGCCCGCATCTGGGGCCAGGAACCCATCACCCTGCAAGCCTTCGTGCACCTGCTGGGCATTCGTCGTTTTTTTGTCGATGAAGCCGAGCAACTGCCTGCGCTGTTCGACCGGTCCCTGAAGTTCCAGGACGAAGTCACCGACGCGCTTGGCGAGCAGGTGCGGCGTGCCGTCGAAGTGCTGATTCAAGCACTCGACAAGGCCGACCAAGACCGCGACCGCGAGTTGCTGCGCGACGTGAAGGAGCCGGTGCTCTACGAAGCCGCGCTGACGGTGATGATGCGGCTGGTGTTTCTGCTCGCCGCCGAGGAGCGTGGTTTGCTGCTGCTGGGCGACGAGCGCTACGAGGCCAACTACGCGCTCTCGACCCTGCGCATGCAGTTGCGCACCGAGTCGGAAGAGATTCTCGAACGCCGCGGGGATGCCTGGTCGCGCCTGCTGGCGATCTTCCGCGCGGTGTTCGGAGGTATCGAACACGAGAACCTGCGCCTGCCAGCGCTGGGCGGTTCGCTGTTCGATCCGGATCGTTTCCCTTTCCTCGAAGGCCGCGCCAAGGACTCCAACTGGCGCACCGACGCCGCCAAACCGCTGCCGATCGACAACCGCACCGTGCTGCTGCTGCTTGAGGCCATCCAACAGTTCCAGGGGCGCACGCTGTCCTACCGCGCGCTGGATGTCGAGCAGATCGGCTACATCTACGAGGGCCTGCTGGAACGCACCGTCAAGCGCACCGCTGAGGTCACGCTGGAACTCGACGGCACCAAGAATGCCAAGTCCCCCTGGGTTAGGTTGGCCGAACTGGAGTCCGCCCGCCTCGACGGAGTCGAACGCGTCGCGGAGCTGCTACAGGAGCGCTCCGGCAGTTCCGCCAGCCGAGTCCGCAACGATCTGGCCAGATCCGTCGACGACACGCTCGCCGACCGCCTGCTGGCCGCCGCTCATGGGAATACGGTACTGCGTGACCGCATCCGCCCCTATGCACACCTGGTGCGCACCGACCCTTGGGGCTACCCGCTGGTCTACCCCGCCGGTGCCTTCATCGTCACCACCGGCTCCGACCGGCGCGAGACCGGCACCCACTACACGCCGAAGTCGCTGACCGAGGCCATCGTCACGGAGACGATGACGCCGATCGCCTACGTGGGACCAGCAGAGGGCACCGCGCGTGAGCAGTGGCGGCTCAAATCGCCCGCCGAACTGCTCGACCTCAAGATCTGCGACCCGACCATGGGATCGGGAGCGTTTCTGGTGCAAGCCTGCCGATGGCTGGCCGATCGCCTGGTCGAATCCTGGGCGAAGGCTGAAGCGGCTGGCAAGACGGTGAGCGTGGATGGCGAAATGCTGGACGCCGACGACGACAAGGAACCGTTGCCCCGCGACACTGAGGCGCGCACCCTGATCGCCCGCCGCCTCATCGCCGAGCGCTGCCTCTACGGGGTGGATCTGAATCCGCTGGCCGTCGAGCTGGCCAAGCTCTCCATCTGGCTGGTGACACTGGCCAAGGGTCGCCCGTTCGGCTTTCTCGACCACAACCTGCGCTGCGGTGACAGCCTGCTGGGTATCAATCGGCTGGATCAGCTCACCGAACTCTCGATGACGCCCACCGGCAAAGGTCAGCAGCGCCTCTTCGGGCAGAACATCGAGTGTGCGGTGCACGAAGCGATCAACTTGCGCAAGCGGCTGCGTGAGATGCCGATCCGCGACATACGCGACGTGGAGGCCATGGCGCGACTGGATGCTGATGCACGCCGGAAGCTCGAAGTACCGGAACGCATCGCTGATGCGTTCATCGGAGAAGTGTTGGTATCGGGCGGCAATAGCACGGCATTGGAAAGCGCTTTGGCGTCGCTTACCATTCAGGCCGGGCAGGCCATCGACGGCGACCGGGAAGTGCTCGCCTCGTTGCGCTGGAGATCGGCCGCTGCGCTCTCGACCGATCTGCCCGCCGACAAACTCGCGCGTCGGCCTTTCCATTGGCCTTTGGAGTTTCCGGAGGTCTTCGCGCGCGAACGTGACGGCTTCGACGCACTCGTGGGAAATCCTCCATTTAAACGAGGAAAGGATCTCTCTGGCCTTCTCGGACCAGGCTATCGGGAATATCTGGTTCAGCAGATCGCATCAAACCGTCGAGGATCGGCAGACCTTGTCGTCTACTTCTTTCTCCGGGCGAACCAGTTATTACGGGATTCGGGGTGCTTTGGCCTGCTGGCTACGAACACAATCGCAGAAGGAGACACAAGACAAGTTGGGTTGGAACCGCTGTTAGCCGCTGGAAACTGCATATATCAGGCGCATCCGAACCAGCCTTGGCCGGGTGCCGCCGCTGTTATGGTCAGCCGGGTCCATATGTACAAGGGCCAGTGGAGTGGTGCTGTGCGCTTGGGCAACACCGATGTTCCAATAATTTCTGCGTTTCTTTCTGCGATCAATGAATGGTCGCCAAAGTCGCTTGCGGAGAATTCGGGGCGCTCATACCAAGGGTCAAACATACTTGGCCTTGGGTTCACGATGGATGAGCATGATGCAGCAATCCACCTTGAACATGACGAGCGCCTTCGGGATGTGCTCTTCCCCTACATGATTGGAGAAGATCTCACGTCATCCCCGAAACAAAAGGCATCGCGGTGGGTGATCAATTTTTGGGATTGGCCGCTGGATCGTGCCGCACCCGGTCGTTGGGACGGTGCATCAGAAGAAGATCGAGTCAAGTGGCTGAGAGTGCACCGCGTTCCTCGTGACTTTCCGGGCAAGGTGGCCACAGACTTTCCCAGTCTTCTCTCGATCGTTGAAGCAAAGGTTAAATCGGAAAGGGCGGAGAAGAAGAGGAAGCAGTACCGCGAGATTTGGTGGCAATTTGCCGAGAAGCAGAAATCACTTTATGCCTCATTGGGTGTTGGCAAGTTCTTGTCACATGAGATGGATGAGGAACGCTCATCGCCGCCCTCACTTTCTCATGCCCTCTGCCAGGTCATGATTTCCAAGTATCTGGCCATTTCAATTGTTCCGACGGATATCGTCTTTTCTCATCGGCTCGTGGTCTTCACGGTGGATGTCGATAGATTCTTCCCCTTACTCCAGTCTTCAATCCACGAAGTTTGGGCAAGAAAGTACGGCGGCACCCTGGAGACAAGGATGTCCTACACGCCGTCCGATGCCTTTGAAACATTCCCGTTTCCAGCACAAGTGCATTCGTTCGGAACCGCTGGTCAGAGGTTTCACGCGCTACGTACTGCAGCGATGCTTGAAGGCGACATAGGGATGACCATGCTGTACAACCAGTTCCATCAGCCCAATGCCCGGAATGAGGTACTGATTGAATTGAGGGAATTGCAACGCGAAATGGACGTAGCCGTCGCGCGTGCATACGGCTGGGACGACCTTGATCTTGATCACGACTTCCACGAAGTGCCGTATCTGCCCGAGAACGACCGAGTACGCTTCACCATCAGCGAACCTGCACGCATTGAGGTGCTGCGACGACTCTCGGAACTCAACCGCCAGCGCTACGAGGAAGAAGTCGACCAGGGGCTGCGCGGGAACGGCTCCACACGCTCCACGTCCAGCACGCACCGGACTCGCCGTGCCACCAGCACCGACTTTACACAGCCCGAGTTCGCCTTCGGCACGAGCTTGCCAACACCCGCACTCGCCACCGATTCCGCCCGTGCCGTCCTTGATTTTCTGAAAGCGCGTGGCGGCTGGCATGCCAAGGCCGACATTCTCACCGCCACGGGCACGCAAGAGGGGCAATGGACAGCGACCATTGATGAGTTGATCGCAGGCGGCAAGGTGGAGCGGCAAGGCGAGAAGCGAGGTGCGCGGTATCGCGCAGTTGAGATTGGGGGAGAACGATGAAGGAATACCTGCTGAATGTCGATCCGCGCATTCTGGAGCTATTGGGGCCAAACCTCTATACCAATATCTACTATGTGCTGGCGGAGCTGATCGCCAACGCCTATGACGCGGATGCTAAGAACGTCTACATCATTGCCAACAAGGATGATATTCGCGTCGAGGACGACGGGCATGGAATGTCCTACGACAACGGTGATATAGCAAACTATCTAAATGTGGCGGGCGTATCGAGAACCAAAGAAGAGGACTCATTCACGAAATCGGGCTCGCGTCGGAAGATGGGGCGCAAGGGCGTCGGCAAGCTTGCCGCATTATCAGTCTCGGAGAATGTTGATATTCTGACTGTGGCCAATGGCGAAAAATCGGGATTCGTGCTTTCTCGTCATCCGGAGAACGGTAACAAGCTGACCCCGATTCCAGACACGGAGATATCGTTCGAACATGTTGAGAGCCATGGCTCCGCCATCGTGATGCGAAACCCGCAATATAGGCTTCACAAGACGCTCTCTGCTGTAAAGCGCAATCTCTTGAAAATTTTCCCGCTGATCAACTCGGACTTTCGCATACACGTCATCCGGGGTGGCGAGTCTGAAGTCATTGAAGACTTTGACAGTCACGTCATGGCGGAACTAGGGACACTGATCACGCTTGGTGAAGATTTCGCGCCACTTTCCACGTTGGTTCCAGATATCCATCCACAGAAAAGATCGGAACTCGTCGTAGCCAAAGGCAAGAAATCTATTCCACTGGTCTTGGGGGATAGCCAAGGCAATGAACACGAATACAGTCTTGATGTCGAAGGCTGGATAGGAACGTACAAAACAACTCGCGGCCGCAAGGCTGAAATGAGTGATTTCCCCGATAACTTCATCTCTCTATTCGCCAACAAGAAAATGGGGGAATTCAACATCCTGCCAGTCGTTGGTCAGAACAAGTTGAATGAGGTTTATGTCGTTGGTCAGCTTCATGTTGACCTATTTGAATTGTCCGAGTTGCCTGACATGGCATTGAGCAACAGGCAAGGTTACAAGTCGGACGATCCGCGATATGAGGCGGTATTGGAGTATGTGCGGAAAGAGTTATTGGCTGACATCCTCAAAAGGCGCGAGATTTTTACTGACATAGGAAAGGCAAAGAAGAATCAACAAAAGCAAGATGCGATGAAAGACGACGAGGAGAGATTCAAACAACAAGTCGATAATTTCCGCAAAAAAACGAGCGAGGAAGCAACCGACAGCCTGATGGGGCTTGGTTCAGACCTGTCTCGCGAGGCTATCGCAGAGGCTATTTCCAAGTCGATCAATCACAACAGCCCTGACCTGGGAATCAAGTCGCGCATCGACTCACAAAAGAAAAAGATACTGCTCAGCCAGACCTACCCTGACAAGCCATTTGCGGACATCATTTACCAAATGCTTTTATACAACAATGTCCCGCCCGACGACATTTTATACACGAACTGCGATGACGAGGTGTGCCGTGTACCGGAAGGGCGCGGCGTTTATGAATACCTCAGAGAGTTCTTTGTCGAAAGTTACTCGACCCAGAAGATATTTGTTCTTTTCGTGACGAGCGAGAATACAAAGGTGTCATGGGGCGCGATCACAGAAGTGGGTGCCTCATGGATAACTCAGATCGACCATAAGATTTTCAATATTCACCCGTTCAGGCCAGAACACCCCCTGAACGACGAGGTGCAGTGGCAAAGCACCAATAGGGAGGAGCCAAACAAAGGTGACCTCTGGATGATTCCTCTGAATGCTGATGTTTTCTGCCAGAAGATAGAAGCCGTTTGTGATTCGCTTGGCTATGAAAAGAAAGCGAGAGCAGATAACAAAGCGTACCTCGGGACGCTCGTCTCAATTCGAAGCGCCTGAGGGGGAACCGTATGACGCAGAGCAAGAACTCAAACGCATGGATCGCCATCGACCATGGCCTGCCCAACGACCTCAGGCTCGCGCCCTACGTTCTGATCCTGAAGGGTGAACGCTCTCTGTATCAGGCCATCGCTGAGAACGACTGGGTCCTGGTCCTGACCCCCTCGGGAGGCATCACCCGTGTAGGGCGCGTGCTGCGGGTTCGTTCCGATCTCGACGCCACCACGCTCTATTTCGACCGGGTGCTCGCGGTCGGTGACTCCGTTTCCGTCGCCGCCACTTCCCTCACACCCCCCGCTTCGGAAAGCGTCAGTCGCGTTCAATGGACTGATTTCGTCGAAGCACTGGCCAAGGCGCTGAGCAAGACCATCGCCGAGGTGCCGACAGTCGGTTCTGACGCCCGTTCACCGCAGTATCAGCAGGAACTCGCCTACATCCGTGAGCTGCTGCAACTGGCTGTGATGGACGATCTGCTCGGCCCGGCTGGCGGCCCCCATGAACGCATCGTCGATATGGGTGTGCGGGACCGCTATCTGGTGGGCAAACTCGCCCCGCGCGAGGCGGCGCAGGGTGGCATCGAGGGGCTTGAGGGCCCCTTGGCAAACGATGAGGCCGAGGAGCCGACGGATCAGAAGGTGCCCGGTCAGCATGAGCCCGGCGCCGAGTTCGGAACGGCGACTGGTCGTGTGGAGCCTGAGTCCGACTCTGCCGACGAGATCGACGCGGCTAGCAACCAATCGCTGGTGCCGAGCAGCCTCGGTATGACCTTCTGCGTGGATGGCGACGCCGATCAGATCGAGGTCGAGGTGCGCTGGGGTCGCTACGAGCGCAGCGACGA
The DNA here is from genome assembly GCA_043758735.1 of Betaproteobacteria bacterium. GTDB lineage: Bacteria > Pseudomonadota > Gammaproteobacteria > Burkholderiales > JACQAP01 > JACQAP01. The sequence continues at coordinate 2,935 of JAYVMZ010000378.1, read as the reverse complement.
GCACGAGATCTTCCGAACGCGCAAGAACAAGGAGACCGGCGTCGAGGAGCAGACCAAGGCCAAAGTCTGGCAGCGCATTCCGTGCGGCGGCAAGATCGTGCTGCCTCTCACCGAAGGCGTGATTCCGCATCAGGCGCCGGACGATACCTACCCCGAGGTGCGCGTGCAGGGTTCCATTCGGGCCAAAAACGCCAATGGCGATCGGCTGGTAACGCTGTTTCTGGTCAACGCACAGGAAGAACCCGATACAAACCGGGATATGGCGTGGGTGTTCCAGCCAGAATTGATTGTTCGCTCAGAAAAAGAAGAGGCCAAATGCGCTATTTTTCGGCGCAGGCCAGTGCTTGATGCCGACGGTATGGACCCAGAGCGTGAAGCGCTGGAGATGATCTACCGCAACCGCGTCGAGTTTGCCGTGGGGCACGGCGTTGCGGTTCACGCAAAAACAGCCGAAGACGTGACCCTGGCCACCGAAGTGCGCACCACTGTGATGCCGCAGTACGAGGTGCAGGTGACCGAGACGCCGGGGCTTGACCCTTCTGATCGCCCTGCAATGCGGGAAATGGTGAGCAGCGGCCTGCTGGATATGCAGCGCCTTGCGACCTTGGAAATTGATCCGCTGGTTGATGCCTTGAGCATGCTGACCAAGGACTACGCTGCGTGGATCAATGAGCAACGTGCCCGCGTCGGTGACGACGTGACTGGCTACGACGCTCAGTCGCAGCCAGCCATGGATCGATGCCAGGAAATTCACACGCGCCTTCAACAAGGCATTGATGCGCTCAAGAGCAACGAAAAGGCGCTGGCGGCATTCCGCTTTGCTAATCAGGCGATGGCCACGCAGCGAGTGCGCAGCCAATATGCGCTCGCGATACGCCGGGGCGAAGATGTCACCATTGATAAGTTCGATGTCCTGAAAAACCGAAGCTGGCGTCCATTCCAACTGGCCTTCCTGCTGCTCTCGATCCCGTCGCTGGCTGATCCGAGCCACCCGGATCGCGTCCAGCCTGTCGAGGCCTACGCCGACCTGTTGTGGTTCCCCACCGGCGGCGGTAAGACCGAGGCCTATTTGGGCGTGGCAGCCTTCACCATGGCCATTCGGCGTATGCAAGGCAATCTGGGTGGCTACGACAGCTCGCGCGGTTTGGCTGTGATCATGCGTTACACCCTTCGTCTGTTGACGCTGCAGCAGTTTCAGCGCGCCACGGCGTTGATCTGTGCGATGGAGGTGCTACGCCGCGAGGCGCTGGCCAACGGCGACACGTCCCTCGGCACGGAACCCTTCACCATCGGCCTGTGGGTGGGCAACAAGGTCACGCCGGGCACGACGGAAGACAGCCATCGCGCCATTGAGGATGTCCGTAACCCCGGAAAATACAACGCTGGCGCTGCGTCTCCCGCACAACTGACCAGTTGCCCTTGGTGCGGAACTGAAATCGTTCCAGGCCAAGATGTTGAAGTTCAGAAGGATACTTCGGGCGGTCGCACCTTCGTTTACTGTGGCGATAAAAAGGGCCGTTGCGACTTTTCCAAGGGCAAATCCAGCAAGCAGCCGCACCCAGGACTTCCGGTGCTGGTGGTGGACGAAGAGATCTACCATCGCCCGCCGACGATGATGATTGCCACCGTAGACAAGTTCGCCATGATGGCGTGGCGAGGCCAGGTGCGTACCGTGTTTGGCCGTGTGGGACAGGAATGCGAGCGCCATGGTCTGCTGTGGCAGGGAGCCGATTGCAACGGCAACCACCAAGCTGGCAAGGGACTCCCCTCGACCAAGGTAAAAACCATCAGCCCCATTCGCCCACCCGATCTGATCATTCAGGATGAGTTCCACCTCATCAGTGGCCCGCTGGGCACCATGGTCGGCTTGTATGAAACGGCCGTAGATAAACTGTGCGGCTGGACGCTTGGCGACAAAACGGTCAAGCCGAAAATCATCGCCTCTACTGCGACGGTGCGCAAAGCCAGAGAGCAAGTGAACAACGTCTTCATGCGTCGCGTCTCTGTATTCCCACCACATGGATTGGACGTGGAGGACAACTTCTTTTCAGTCCAGAGACCGATTGCAGACAGACCGGGGCGGCGTTACCTCGGCGTTTGTTCACCCGGCAGCTCTCGCCCGGCCATGTTGATTCGGGTGTACACAGCATTCCTGACTGCGGCCCAAGAGTTGTTTAATCACTTTGGTGAGCCAGCAGATCCTTACATGACCATGGTCGGTTACTTCAATTCCCTGCGTGAATTGGGCGGGATGAAGCGATTGGCTGAGGATGATGTGCAAACCCGTTCCTACCGCGTACAGATGAGCATGGTCGAGCGGCCAGCACTCGCTCAACGCAGTGTCAGCAACATTCGTGAACTGACTTCCCGTGTTTCCAGCCAAGATATTCCCAAGTACCTCGACAACCTTGAGGTCAAGTTCAAAGCCGAGTTTGATGCTACGGCAGGCAAGTACGTGACGCGCTGGCAAGAGGGTGATACTCGTGCCATCGATGTGGTGCTGGCAACCAATATGCTGTCAGTGGGTGTCGACGTGAATCGACTCGGCCTTATGGCCGTAAACGGGCAACCCAAAGGAACCGCCGAATACATTCAGGCCACCAGCCGTGTCGGGCGTTCCTTCCCGGGCTTGGTCTGCACGGTGCTGACTTGGGCCAGACCGCGCGACCTATCGCATTACGAAACCTTCGAGCATTACCACGCCACGTTCTACAAGCACGTAGAAGCGCAATCGGTAACGCCGTTTTCTCCGCGCGCGATGGATCGAGGTTTGACTGGCTCCTTGCTGAGCTTGATGCGTCTCAAGAACGACGTGTTCAGCCCTAACGAAGGGGCCGGTCAGCTGCACAAATCAGATCAGGCAGAGATCACCGATGCCATTGATGTGCTCGTCAAGCGGGCATGGGGTGTAAGTGATCTATCAAGCACCAAGACT
>JAYVMZ010000377.1:0-4038 GCA_043758735.1 Betaproteobacteria bacterium | reverse complement strand
ATATTCGGCGTCATAAAGAAGAGCCCGACTCGCAGTTGAAGTTGTTCTAAGTGTTCAGGCTTTCAAAGCCCCGCCGCTTGCGGCGGGGTAATTTACTTCTTTTTGTTTGGCGCGGATTGTGCCGAATCTGCGCGCGTCTTGCGACTTTTGGTTTTCGGATTCGATTTTGCGGAGCCGTTACCGGCGTCTTCGACAATGGCGAGTTCCAGAGCTGTCTTGGCATTATGAAGATGCGTTCTCATCGAAGTGGCTGCCCGCGCCGGTGCGCGATCCCTGATGGCCAGGTAGATTTCGTTGTGTTCATCGAAGGCGCCCCGGAAGCGCCCCGGCGCGCGCGCCGTGGTTGCCACCAGCAGTCGGATCTGGACGCCGATGAGTTCGCCGACACGGGTTGCCAGCGAATTATTCAGGCTTTCCCAGATGACGCGATGAAACTCCAGGTCGAGGTCGCTGAATCGGGAGGTATTGTTGTCCCGCAGCGACTGCCGGGCTTGCTCGAGAATATCCTTGAGATGCTGGACTACGCGCTTGTCAGCGGATTTCGCGGCATGGCGAACGGCGAGAAATTCAAAGGCCTCCCTGACCAGATAGGTCTTTTCGATATCTTCCGGGATGACCGTGCGCACAAAATAGCCGCGGTGGGGAAGACAGGTCACCAGACCTTCGCGCTCGAGCCCGGCCAGCGCTTCATTGATCGGGGTGGCAGACAGCCGGAGCGTATGTGCGAGCGCGCCGACCACCAATTTGGAACCTGGCGCGACTTCGCCCGTGATTATTTTTCTGCGAATTGCCTGATGCGCCGCTTCGCTTAGCGTCGTGCGCTTGATCGATTCTGATCCGGATTGTCTGGAAGGCGAAATTATTGTCATATGGTTGACAAGTAAAAGTCTATATTCTATAGATATAGTCCCTAGTGCCGAACCACTACAACCGGGATTTCGTTGATGCGGCCTGGTACGGGTTGGCACACATGCGCGGCGCGATGTCGGATTGCCAGGGCCCCTAAAAACTCGAGGAGGATCGAATGGCCAAAGAGATCTTGTGTGCTTTCGGTGTGGACGTGGATGCGGTAGCCGGGTGGCTGGGGTCCTACGGCGGTGAGGATTCTCCGGACGACATTTCCCGCGGATTGTTTGCCGGCGAAGTCGGCGTGCCGCGTCTTGTCAACCTTTTCAAGCGCTTTGGCGTCAAGACCACCTGGTTTATTCCTGGGCACTCTATCGAAACCTTTCCGGAACAAACTGCCATGGTGGTGGAGGCGGGCCACGAGATCGGCATTCACGGCTATACCCACGAAAACCCGATCTCCATGACCCGCGAGCAGGAAGAGGCGGTCCTCGACAAGTGTATCGACCTGGTGACCAAGGTTTCCGGCCGGCGCCCCACCGGCTACGTCGCGCCGTGGTGGGAGTTCAGCACGGTCACCAACGAATTGCTGCTGAAAAGAGGAATCAAGTACGACCACAGCCTGATGCACAAGGATTTCGAGCCCTACTATGTGCGCGTCGGCGACAGCTGGACGCTGATCGATTACTCGAAGAAACCGCAGGAATGGATGAAACCGCTGCAGCGCGGCGTCGAGACGGACCTGATCGAGATTCCGGGAAGCTGGTATCTGGACGACTTGCCGCCGATGATGTTCATCAAGAAGGCGCCCAACTCCCACGGTTTCGTCAATCCGCGCCACCTCGAGGAAATATGGCGAGACCAGTTCGACTGGGTGTACCGGGAAATGGATTACGCCGTTTTCACCATGACCATCCATCCGGATGTGTCCGGCCGCCCGCAGGTGTTGCTGATGCTCGAGCGCCTGTTCAATCACATCATCCGTCATCCCGGCGTGAGGTTCACCACCTTCGACGACATCGCCAACGATTTTGCCCGGCGCAGCCCGCGCAAGAAAAAATAAGCCGCCTAAGGCCGCTCAGGAGCACGCTTCACTTACCGGACCGAGGACACACCGACATGCAAAGTTGGCGCAACCGCAAGACCCTCATCCTGGGTCGCACCGAGATGATGGGGTTGTTGACCCCGGCGGAATACAACCAGTGCGTGGAACAGGCGTATCGCATGCACGGCGAGCGCCGCTTCTATATGGATCCAAAAGGCCACATCGTCCTTGACAAGTATCCGGGTGAATGGGAGGCGATGCCTTCCTATATCGAGGAGCCCGAGGCGGCGGCCTGCAAGTGGGTGTCGATCCGCGAGAACAACCGCAAGAACCACGATCTGCCTACGGTATTTTCGATCCTGATCTATACCCATCCTGAAACCGGCTTTCCGCTGGCGATTTGCGACGGCAGCCACCACACCGTCATGCGCACGGGGTCGGCCGCCGCTGTTTCTGCCAAGTGGCTGGCACGCAAAAACTCGAAGGTCCTGGCCATCGTCGGCGCGGGGCACATGGCGGCCGGCGTGCTCGCCACCTGCAACGAGATATTCCGCTGGGAAGAGGTCCGGGTCTGGAGCCGCTCGCAGCCGACTCTGGACCACTTCGTGAAGGAACAGCGGCCAAAATACGAGAGCTTCAAGCTGATCGCGAGCACCAACCTTGAAAAGACCGTGCGCGACGCGGACGTGTTGGTAACGGTCACCCCGGCGCGCGGAGCTATTATCAAGAACGAATGGATCAGCGAGGGCATGCATATCGCCGCGCTGGGCGCCGACAAGCCTGGGGACCAGGAGCTTGAAGCTGCGATCCTGAAGCGCGCGCGCATCTTCGTGGACGACATCCGTCAATGCCGGACCGACGGCGAGATCAATGTGCCCTTGTCGCAGGGTGCGCTCAAGGAAACGGACATCGCCGGGGAAATTGGCGAAGTCGTCGTCGGGAAAAAGAAGGGGCGGAATTCGGACAAGGAAATCACCTTGTTCGACTCCACCGGCATTGCACTGCAGGACTCGGCCACTATCCCGCTCGAGTACGAGAGGGCGCTCGCCGCCGGCGTGGGGATCGAGAAGAAAATGATCTCGACTTGACTTGTATTTCCATCGTAAACAGAGGAGAAGATTATGTTGAAGAAAGCGAAATCGAAGACGGCGGGACAGCGAGCCAGGACGCAGACCTCGACGGGACGCCGGCGCTTCCTCAAGACCGCCGCGCTGACGGCAGGCGCCGCGGCCACGGCCGGTTTGATCGACGGGTTCCCGTTGGTGTGGTCGCAGAACATCAAGGACGTCAAGCTTGTGCAGGTGGGCGGCTCGTACTCCGCCATTAAAGATATCGCGGACCAGGCCACCAAGGACCTGGGCTTCAAGGTGGAGATGCAGACCGCCGACCATTCGGCCCTGCTGAACCGCCTGGTTACTCAACCCCAGACTATCGACATTGCTGATATCGAGTACTTTTTCCAGCGTCACTTGATCAAGCGCGGCACGCTTCAGCCCATGGAGGAGAAAAAGATCAAGTTGTGGGACAAGGTCATTCCGATCTTCACCAAGGGCACTTATCCCGACGGCAGAAAGGTTTCTAACCAGGGCGTTCTTCCCTATGAAGTGCAGTACGTGAGCGGACCGGGGGCGAAAGAGTTCGCCAAGAGCCCGACCAAGTGGATCACGGGCATCCCCACGGTTTACAACGCCGATACCCTGGGCATTCGCCCCGACCTGGTCAAGCGCAAGATCGAGAGTTGGTCCGAGTTGCTCAATCCCGAGTGGAAGGGCAAGACCTCCATCGTATCCGTGCCGGGAATCGGCATCATGGATGCCGCCATGGCCATCGAAGCACGCGGCGACATCAAGTACCGCGATAAAGGCAATATGACCAAGGCCGAGATCGACAAGACCATCGACATTCTCAAGGCCGCGAAGAAGGCTGGCCAGTTCCGCGCCATGTGGGCCACTTTCGACGAGTCCGTGAACCTGATGGCGTCGGGCGAAACCATCGTCCAGTCGATGTGGTCGCCGGCGGTGACGGCGGTGCGCTCGCGCGGAATTCCATGCTATTACGCGCCGTTGAAGGAAGGGTATCGCGCCTGGGGCAGCTGTATCGCTCCCATGGCCCACCTCAAGGGCCTCCAGCTCGACGCGGCCTACGAG
>JAYVMZ010000376.1:0-6050 GCA_043758735.1 Betaproteobacteria bacterium | reverse complement strand
CCCGCTTCATGCGATACAGCAGTCCCGCCACGGATCGCGGCCTTAGTGTCCTCGATCCATTTTTTTGCGTCGGTCTTGCGAGTGAACGTTTTACTAAGGTGCGCGAAACCGCGGCCGCGGATCTGCGCGCGATAGGTGATAACGCCTTCACTGTTGGTGCGCTCTTGGATGCCAGGTGACTTGCGAGCACTGCCCATCGAGCCGCTCCCGCTGTTGTTGCGAAGTGTTGTTACGCATTGTGCCGGGCGTGTGCCACGAAGGCAAGCGGCGATGTGTGCTGGTCAATTAAGTCTTTGTTTTTTGGTGCCGGGAGCCGGAATCGAACCGGCATGCCTGTTAAGGGCGCGGGATTTTGAGTCCCGTGCGTCTACCAATTCCGCCATCCCGGCACGGGGAGCGCAATTATCGGCAATTCGGTCTCCACGGGCAACCGGGATCGATCAGCATCCATCGATATAATGCGCGCTATGCGAATTGAAGAGTTCGACTACGAGTTGCCCCCGGCGCTCATCGCCCAGTTCCCTCCCGCGGAGCGCGCTGCCGGCCGCATGCTCCATCTCGATGGCAATACCGGGTTATGCGCCGACTTTGCATTTGCCGACTTGCCCGGCTTCGTGCGGGAAGGTGATTTGTTCGTGTTCAACGATACGCGCGTGATCAAGGCGCGGCTGATGGGCGTCAAGCAGTCGGGCGGAAAGGTCGAGGCGCTGGTGGAACGCGTGGTGACGGCGCGCCGCGCACTCGTGATGTTGCGCGCCAGCCATGCTCCCGCGCCGGGCCAGACGATAATTTTCGGGAACACCGAGTCGGCCGTGGTCGTGGAGCGGCGGGAGAATTTTTTTCTCCTGGAGTTCGGCAGCGCCGTGTTATCCGTGCTGGACCGGGTGGGTGAAGTGCCCCTGCCGCCTTATATCGAGCGGCCGGCGGGCGCCGATGACCTGGCGCGTTACCAGACCATTTACGCGCGTAACCCGGGCGCGGTTGCGGCGCCAACCGCCGGGCTGCATTTTGACCAGGCCATGCTGGACCGCATTGCCGCTTGCGGAGCCGGGCTGGCTTTTGTGACCTTGCATGTCGGCGCGGGGACTTTTCAACCGGTGAGAGTGGACGAAGTGGACGAGCACGTCATGCATAGCGAGCACTATTCGATACCCGAAGCGACGGTCCACGCGATGGCCGACGCGCGCGATCGCGGTGGGCGCATCACGGCAGTCGGAACGACCAGCCTGCGTGCACTGGAAGCCGCTGCGCGGTCCGGCCGGCTGGTTTCGGGCGAGGGAGAGACGAGATTGTTCATCACGCCCGGCTATCGCTTCGCGCTGGTCGACCGGCTGCTGACGAATTTCCATTTACCGCGGTCCACGCTCCTGATGCTGGTCAGTGCCTTTGCGGGGATTGAGCATGTCCGCGATGCCTATCGCCATGCAGTCGAGCAGGGTTACCGGTTCTTCAGCTACGGTGATGCCATGCTGATCGACCGCGCCGGCCCGCGCCCGCGCGTAGCGGCCTGACATGCAGTTCGAGATCTTTTCCACGGATGGCCTGGCCCGTCGCGGTCGCCTGACGCTCGCCCATGGCAGCATCGAAACGCCGGTGTTCATGCCCGTGGGGACGTATGGCTCGGTGAAAGCCATGAGCCCCGCGGATCTGCACGCCGTAGGCGCCCAGATCGTGCTCGGCAATACCTTCCATCTGTGGCTGAGGCCCGGGCTGGAAGTCATCGCGGCGCATGGCGGTCTGCATCGCTTCATGGCCTGGGACAAGCCGATCCTGACCGATTCCGGCGGATTCCAGGTGTTCAGTCTGGGCGAACTGCGCAAGATCAGCGAAGAGGGCGTCCAGTTCCGCTCGCCGGTGAACGGCGACGTCTGTTTCCTGTCGCCGGAGGAGTCGATGCGCATCCAGCGCACGCTCAATTCCGATGTGGTCATGATTTTCGACGAATGTACGCCATATCCGGCCGACGAGCGTGAAGCAGCCGTTTCCATGCGGCTTTCGTTGCGTTGGGCGGAGCGCAGCAAGCGGGCGCATGAAGGCAATGCGAACGCCTTGTTCGGCATCGTCCAGGGCGGCATGCATGAAGGATTGCGCGACGAATCCCTTGCCGGCCTGCAGAACATCGGCTTCGATGGCTATGCAATCGGCGGCCTGTCGGTCGGCGAGCCGAAGGAAGACATGTTGCGCGTCCTGCGCCACACGGCACCGCGGCTGCCGTCCGGCGCGCCGCGTTATCTGATGGGGGTCGGCACGCCGGCCGATATTGTGGATGCCGTGGAGAGCGGCATCGATATGTTCGATTGCGTGATGCCCACGCGCAATGCGCGCACCGGCTGGATATTCACCCGCAACGGCACCATCCGCTTGCGCAACGCGCGCTACCGCGACGACATCCGTCCGCTCGACGAAGATTGCGGCTGTTATACCTGCCGGCATTTTTCGCGCGCCTACCTGCATCATCTCCAGCGCGTCAACGAAATCCTCGGCGCCCACCTCAACACCGTCCACAATCTTCATTTCTATCAGCAGTTAATGGGCGAACTGCGCCGGGCGATCGAAGCCGGACAGCTGGCGGAATATGCCGCTTCGGTGAGGCTTCGCGAAGGATAGCCGTGCTAAAATGCGCCCCTTTTCAGGGCCACGCGGCATGACCGCAGGTTCGGCGCGCCGCCGGCGGCCATTCTCGCCCTGAGCTTAAAAATCAAATTGGAGGACTATCCGTGCTGATCAACAATGCATACGCCCAAGCCGCAACCGCGAGCCAGGGGTTCGACATCTTCCAGATGCTGCCGTTGGTCCTGATGTTCGTGCTGCTCTATTTTCTGATGATCCGGCCGCAGTCGAAGCGCGCCAAGGAGCACAAAGCCATGCTCGCTGGATTGCAGAAAGGCGACGAAGTGGTCACGGCGGGAGGCACGCTCGGCAAGGTGACCAAGGTCGGTGACAATTTCGTTTCCGTGGAAATCGCCCCGAACGTCGAAATCCAGGTGCAGAGGCCGTCCATTACCACCCTGTTGCCCAAGGGAACCATCAAGGGCGCCGCTTAACGGCGAACGGTGGCGCAGGCCCAGCCAGGCTTCCCGGTCACCCCCGACTATCCGCACCGCATAGGGCACACATGAATCGCTACCCGCTTTGGAAATACATTCTCATCGCCACCGCGCTGACGATCGGCCTGCTGTACACGCTGCCGAATTTTTTCGGCGAAGTACCGGCAGTGCAGATCTCCCCGGCAAAAACCACGGCGAAGATCGACCAAGCGCTGTTGTCGCGCGTCGATCAGGCGTTGAGTCAGGCCAATATCAAGCCGGACGGCATTTTTCTCGACCCCGCGAGCATCAAGGTGCGGCTGGCTACGACCGACATGCAGTTGAAGGCGAAGGACGTGTTGCAAGGCGCGGTAGGCGAAAACTATGTCGTGGCGCTGAACCTGCTGTCCAGTTCCCCGCGGTGGCTGACCCGGATCAATGCGCTGCCGATGTATCTCGGCCTCGACTTGCGCGGTGGCGTGCATTTCCTGCTGCAGGTGGACATGAAAGGCGCGCTGACCAAGGCAGCCGATCGCTATGCGGCGGATATCCGCACGACGCTGCGGGGCAAGGAAATCCGCTATGCCGGAATATCCCGCGACGGGCAGAACGTCGTGGTCAAGTTCCGCGATATCCAGACGCGCGACCAGGCGCTGACGGAAATCGGCAAGCAGAACCCGGATCTGTTGCTGAACGCAGGCGAAACCGGCGCCGAGTATTCGATTGCCGCGGCGCTCAGGCCCGAGGTGCAAAAGCGCATCCAGGAATTCGCCATCCAGCAGAACATTACCACGCTGCGCAACCGGGTCAATGAACTGGGCGTCGCCGAGCCGATCGTCCAGCAGGCAGGTTCGGACCGGGTGGTCGTGCAACTGCCCGGCGTGCAGGATACGGCCAAGGCGAAGGATATTCTCGGCCGTACCGCGACACTGGAAGTGCGCATGGTGGACGAGGAGCATAGCGATGCGGCTTCCCTGCAAGCCGCCATCGGGGGCCAGGCGCCTTTCGGCGACGAGTTGCTGTACGACCGCGAAGGCGCGCCGCATTTGCTCAAGCGCGAAGTCATCCTGACCGGGGACCGCATCTCCGATGCGCAACCCGGTTTTGACAGCCAGACCGGCGAACCCGCCGTCCACATCAATCTTGACGGACGCGGCGCCACGATTTTCCAGCAAGTCACCCGCGAGAGCATCGGCAAACGCATGGCGATGGTGCTGGTGGAAAAGGGCAAGGGGGAAGTCATCACCGCGCCGGTGATCCGTTCCGAGATTCCCGGCGGGCGAGTGCAGATCAGCGGGCGCATGAGCACCGTCGAGGCGCGTGATACGGCCTTGCTGCTGCGCGCCGGCGCGCTGGCCGCCCCGATGGAAATTGTGGAGGAGCGCACAGTCGGCCCCAGCCTCGGCGCCGACAACATCAGCCGCGGCTTCCATTCGACCCTGATCGGTTTTGCTGCGATCGCCGTCTTCATGATTGCGTATTACCTGTTCTTCGGCGTGATCTCGGTGCTGGCGCTGGCGATAAACCTGATGCTGCTGGTCGCATTGCTGTCGATGCTGCAGGCGACACTGACCTTGCCCGGCATTGCCGCAATCGCGCTGGCGCTCGGCATGGCGATCGACGCCAACGTGCTGATCAACGAACGCATCAGGGAGGAATTGCGCAACGGCACGACGCCGCAAGCGGCCATTGCCGCCGGCTATGAGCGTGCCTGGGCGACGATTCTCGATTCGAATATCACCACTTTGATCGCCGGCATTGCGCTGTTCATGTTCGGCAGCGGTCCGGTGCGCGGCTTCGCAGTCGTGCACTGCCTGGGCATCCTGACGTCAATGTTCAGCGCCGTACTGGTTTCCCGCGGCATGGTGAATCTTGTTTTTGGAGCCCGGCGCAAACTCGAAAAACTGCCGATCGGAAATACCGACTGGTACAAGCGAACCACGGCGGCCTGATCGCGCCTGCCTGACTTCGCGCAAAGGACAAAAAATGGAATTTTTCCGCATCCGCAAAGACATTCCCTTCATGCGCCATGCGCTGGTGTTCAACGTCATATCGTTGATCACCTTCATCCTGGCGGTGATTTTCCTGGCAACGAAAGGCCTGCATCTGGGCGTCGAATTCACCGGCGGGACGGTGATGGAGATCAACTACGGGCATACCGTGGACGTCGACAAGATCCGCGATGCCCTTACCCGGGTGAACCTCGCGGACGCGACGGTGCAGAGCTTCGGCAGTTCGCAAACGGCGCTGATCCGCCTGCCGGCAAAGCAGGGCATTACCGGCGCCCAGTTGTCGGAGACCGTGATCAAGGCTTTGCGCCAGGATGATGCTTCGGTCGAACTGCGCCGGGTCGATTTTGTCGGTTCGCAGGTCGGCAAGGAACTGGTGGAAAATGGGGCGCTGGCTTTGCTGCTGGTGTCCATCGGCATCGTGGTTTACCTGGCGCTGCGCTTTGAATGGAAATTCGGGGTGTCGGCGATCATCGCCAACCTGCACGACGTGGTGATCATCCTGGGCTTCTTCGCTTTCTTCCAGTGGGAATTTTCGCTGCCGGTGCTCGCGGCCGTGCTCGCCGTGCTGGGCTACTCGGTCAATGAATCGGTCGTCGTATTCGACCGGATTCGCGAGAATTTCCGCAAGATGCGCAAGGCCACCACGCCCGAAGTCATCAACAACGCCATCACCCGCACGATGTCCCGCACCATCATCACCCACGGCTGCACGCAATTGATGGTCACCTCCATTTTGATCTTCGGCGGCCAGACGCTGCATTATTTTGCGCTGGCGCTCACCATCGGCATCCTGTTCGGCATTTATTCCTCGGTCCTAGTCGCTAGCCCGCTGGTGATGTGGATGGGCGTGACGCGCGAGGATTTCATCAAGCCGGAGAAGAAGCAGGAAGAGGCAGTCGTCTAAGGCACGGGGTTCGCAATGGATCTGCTTTCCGGCTTTGTTGACGTGATCCTGCACCTGGACCTGCACCTGCGGGAGCTGGCCCAGACTTACGGTGGCTGGGTTTACGCG
>JAYVMZ010000375.1:0-6904 GCA_043758735.1 Betaproteobacteria bacterium | reverse complement strand
ATGGCCAAACCGTTCATCCAGAGGCCGTGGACGAGGACGACGCGGCCACCCTCAGCCTGCGTCATCCTCGGCTTTCAGGATATCGAGTCCACGCTTGAGCGCAGTCTGATAGCGGGCTTTGACTTTGGCGATTTTTTCCGCCGGCCAATCATAGAATCCTTTGCCGGCTTTCATGCCGATTTCACCCGCCTTCACTTTCGCCGCCAGCTTCGCAGCCGGTTTCGCGTCGTTGCACAGATCCGGAAAGACCGTGCTCGAGGCCAGAAAGTTCACATCGAGCCCGGACATCTCTTTCTGCAGGATCGGCCCGGCGGCAACATAGCGAAAACCGAAGCCATAGCGCACGGCGATATCGACGTCCTCCGGCGTGGCAATGCCGCGATCGATCAGCGACCAGGCTTCGCGCATCAGTGCGTGCTGCATGCGGTTGGCGAGGAAGCCGGGAATGTCCTTTGCCACCATGACCGGTTTGCGGCGCAATCTCTGCATCAGGTCGAACACCGATTGCGCGATGGCGGGATCGGTGGCGTCCGACCGGACCACCTCCACGAGCGGCACCATATGCGCCGGCATGAAGAAATGCAGGCCGAGCATGCGGTGCGCACTCGTCAGCCCGGCGGCGATCCGGCTGATCGGAAAACTCGATGAATTGCTGGTCAGCGGAATGTCCGCAGGCGCGAGCGCTTCGAGTTCGGCAAAGATGCGCTGCTTAAGCGCCAGGTCCTCGTTGACGGACTCGACCACAATGCCAGCATGCTGCCACGGCACATCCCGCAATGCGTCGTGCAGCGAAACATCGGGCTGCGAACTATCGAGTTCCGCTACCGATCTGGCGAAGCGTTCGCGCAGCGTATCGCGGGTCTTCCCCGGCCGCTGCACGATGTCCACACCCATGCCGCCGGCCGCAAAGATTGCCGCCACGTCGGCACCCATCGTTCCCCCGCCAATGATCACGGCTCGTTCGTGCAGCATCGCGCCCTCTCTCCGGCCTCAATCTCGGACGCCGCATTATAGAAGTTGTGGGAAGGCCGGGATTCGCGTCTTCTTGCGCGGTCCACCCCGTTCAACGCATCGGTTCGAACAGCGCCTGAATGTCGTCGGACGTCAACGGCAGCGAGGCGCCCGCGCCATCGTCGAGCACGTCCCGGGCAAGCGCGGCCTTGGAGGCCTGCAGCGCGGCGATCTTTTCCTCGACACTGCCCGAGACGATGAGCTTGTACACAAACACCGGTTTGTCCTGGCCGATGCGATGCGCGCGGCCGCTCGCCTGGTTTTCCACCGCCGGATTCCACCAGGGATCGTAGTGAATCACCGTGTCGGCCGCCGTCAGGTTAAGTCCGGTGCCGCCCGCCTTGAGGCTGATCAGAAACAAGGGTACTTCCCCGGATTGAAACGCCTTCACGGGGCGCTCGCGATCGCGCGTCTGCCCGGTAAGCTTGACGTGGGCAATACCCAGCTTCGCCAACTCCGGCTCAATCAGCTCGAGCATGCTGGTGAACTGGGAAAAGATCAGCACGCGCCGGCCCTCGGGCAGCAATTCCTGCAGCATTTCGGTCAGCAGTTGCAGTTTGGCTGATTCCTTGACGTGCCTGGCCGCGTCGATTTTCAGCAGCCGAGGGTCGCAGCAGATTTGGCGCAGCTTGAGCAGGGCATCGAGCACAACGATGTGGCTTTGCGCTATTCCGCGCGCCGCGATCTCCGCGCGCACCCGCTCGTGCACGGAAGCGCGCACGGTCTCGTAGAGTTCGCGCTGCGGGCCGGCCAGTTCCACCGGTCGCAGGATCTCGGACTTGGGTGGCAGTTCAGGGGCGACATGATCTTTGGTCCGACGCAGGATAAACGGCCGGATGCGCCGCACCAGATTTTCCCGGCGCGCGGAGTCTGCGTGCTTCTCGATGGGCGTACGGTAAGCGCGTCGAAAAGTCGTGGCGTCGCCTAGCAGTCCCGGCATGAGAAAGTGAAACAGCGACCAGAGTTCGCCCAGATGATTTTCCAGCGGCGTGCCGGTCAGGCACAGGCGATGATTTGCGCGCAATTTCCCCACTACGCGCGCGGCCCGGGTCTGCGCGTTCTTGATCTGCTGCGCCTCGTCGAGGATGACAAGGTGAAATTCCTGACCGAGCAGCGTTTCCTCGTCACGCGGCAGCAAAGCATAAGTCGTGAGTACGAGGTCGGATGCGGCCATCTCGCCGAAGGATTCCTTGCGCTTGAGGCCGTGCGAGACATGCACGCGCAACTGCGGCGCGAAGCGCGCCGCCTCGGCCTTCCAGTTTGGAATCACGCTGGTGGGCGCCACCACGAGCACCGGGCGGGTGAGCCGCCCCGCGCTTTTTTCGATGAGGATGTGCGCCAGTGCCTGCACCGTCTTGCCCAGGCCCATGTCGTCAGCGAGAATGCCCCCCAGGCCGTATTCGCGCAGAAACTGCAGCCACGCGAGCCCCTGTTCCTGATACGGGCGCAAGTGCGCACCGAAGTTCGCCGGCGCCGTAACCGGCGCGATGGCCGTGAACCCGGAAAGTTTGCGGCCCAGGACGCGCAATGCTTCGCCACCCTGCCACTTCAGCGCAATCGAATCCTCCAGATCGGCGAGGCGCAACGCATCCAGCCGCGGCAGACGCAGCTTGCCCACCGGCGAGGCGTCCAGCAGATCGTGCAGCACCGCGACCAGCGGTTGCAATCGAGCGAACGGCACCGGCAGCATGCGCCCGCTTTCCAGGCGCACGAACAGATGCCCGTCCGCTGCCGTGGTTTGGCCTTTGGCGGCGCTTAGCAGTTCCGGCCGCTCCCGAATCACCGTGAGCAGCAGCGGAATCAAATCAACCTGATTTCCTTCCACCTCCACTTGCAGACTCAAGTCGAACCAATCGCGTCCGGCTTCCGTGACTTCAGCCTGCCAGTCGCCAGCTTCGACCATGGCGTGGCGAAAATTCTCGTCGAATTCGATGCGCCAACCCAGCGCGCGCAACTGCGGCAGCCGGCGCACCACGAAATCGAGCCACGCCGGCTCACTGGCGAGCGTGTAGTCGTGCTTGTGCGGATCCGGATAAAAACGCGCCGCGTTCATGACCTTGATGAATCCGGCGTCGGCCAGCGCCGCATGGGCTTGCTTTTCGAGGCCATGATCGCGCTTGATGCGCAGAACCTTGCCGTCGCTGAAACGCGTCAGCAGACCCGGGCTATCACGTCCGGCGCGGGCGCCTGCATAGTCGAAAGTCAGCGCGGCGACGTCCAGATATTCATCGCGCCAGCGGTAGCGCCCGCGAAATCCTTCGAACACCTGCATTGTCAGCATTCGCAGACAGGGCATCGGCGTGACGTTCCGTAAATCCACCTGTTCCGGAACCATGGGCAAAGGCATGTTAGCCACACCCGGAGCGTTCGACAGGGCCTCGCGCGCTACGGCAGCGTGCTCCGGCGCTATTTCCGGCGCCTGTAAGAGCATTTCCAGGACGGCCGCGGACATTCCGGTATCCACGGCGCCGCATTCGCCGTTCGTCGCATCCACGTACCAGGGCGGGGACAACGGCAAGATGACTTTCGCACCCGGCTCGGTTTCGACGGTGACCCGCTGCCTGCCCGAATCGGAAATTGCCCAGGTCACCCGTCCCCTGCGAGCCGGCCCTTCTCGCAGCGGCAGCGTTTCAGTCTTTGCCCAATGGCACCGGCCGGTCGCCAGCATGGCGCGCAAAATCTCCGCGCCCGCTTCACCTTGCAGCCGGAATTCTCCGCCTATCGCACGATCGCCGGCGATCAGCAGCATCCGCAAGATGCGTTGATCCTCGCCGGACACAAAGCGCGGCGGCGCGGTCAGTGCCTGACGCACGTTGCTCCAACGGGTGGGCCGGCCGTAGCCGCCGCTTTTGAGTCTGCGCGCGGATACCAGTTTCAGGGACGGCCCCGATGACGGGTACCGCGCCTCCGCATCGATTACGTAGAGCAGACACTGCGGACTATCGACCGCGGCCTTTGCACGCGTGCTGTCCGGCTGCGCGATGCGCTGCGCACCTTCGAGCCACAAACTCAAATCAATTGGCACAGCAGGCTGCGGCGCAGTACGCGACTTCTGTACAGGCGCCAAGCGCGCGGATTTTTCAGCTTTCTTTTCTTCCAATTTACCGTCCAGCGCTGTCCAGAGCATGGCGGCGACATGCTTGCAATTGACCCGCACAGGACAAGTGCACAATCCGTAAATGGTGGGGCCGTGCGCACCCTTCACCAATTGCGCGTCAACGCGATAAGGCTTCGGGCGTGAACCCTGCACTGCGGCGGTATAGCGTTTCTCGTCAGGAAAATAGCGCAGGTCGCTGACCCGACCTCGGTCGGCGTATTGTTTTCCGCGGGCGACATAAGCCGCCGACAGATCGCGATTCAGCGTTGCGAGAGTGAGGGGCCGGTTGGTCATGAATCGCAACGCGTCGGCGAGAAATCAGGCATCAGACGGGGATAACGGAATTAGGCACCGATCTCGGGACGGCGGGAGCGCGGATCATAGTCGTTTGCGTCCGCACTGGCGAGCGCAGTCCGTCGACCTGATCGGCTTCTTGACAGTGTGGGAATGCTAGACTTCGCGCCTTGTTTCGTAGACCGCCATGCCTTTCCCTCCAGAAACCCTGATTGCCGTGCCGTTGATCGGGCTGTTGGCCTATATCATCCTCGGCATTTCCGGATTCGGGTCCGCACTCGTCACCATTCCGCTGCTGGTGCACTTTCTGCCGCTGCAATCCGTGGTGCCGCTGGTGGTGATGGTGGATTTTCTGGCGACAGTCTCCACTGGCGTCAGGTTTCGCGAGCACGTTGAAACGGCAGAACTGAAACTGCTGATACCGGCCGTCATCGTCGGCATCCTGTCCGGCGTGACTTTGCTGGCCACGCTGCCGAAGCATGCCGCGTTATTGATGCTAGGTGGTTTCGTGACCGGCTATGGCGTGTACAGGCTGGCAACCAGGCCATCGACCAAACCGGTGTCGCGCTGGTAGGGGCATTCCGGCGGGGCTCGTCGGCGGGCTGATCGGCGGATTGTTCGGCGTGGGCGGCCCGATTTACGCAACGTACATGGCAACGCGCATCCATGACCCGGCCAGGATGCGCGCCACCCTCTCGGCGGTGTTCTCTTTCAGCACCGGGCTGCGGGTGACGGTCTATCTGATATCCGGCTTGTTGCTGCAGTCTGAAGTTTGGTGGGCATTCCTCCTGCTGCTGCCCGCAATGCCTGTAGGCCTCGCCATCGGCCACCGCCTGCACGCGAGACTGACTCGCGAGCAGGTCGGCAGGTTCATCAGCATCCTGCTGGTGATCAGCGGGCTTTCGCTGCTGTAGAAAGCAGTGTAATCCGCCATTGGTTACCTGTTAGTTGCAGGTGCCACCCCAGATTCCCATTTCTGCTTTGCCGTCGCTTATGACGGATTTCCACCATCCAGAGTAATGCTTGAACCCTTTTAGCTAGGAGTTATGGTCGAAGACCGGTATGCCGAGATCGGCGACCCTTTTAGACCGGTATCCCCTTGCGGGACACCGCCTTTAAGGTCTTTCCATCCTGCAGGTCGTCGGCATGATGTTGTCTTTCGCCTCGACTCGCGTATCGACACGCCAGCCGTAGCCTGTTTCGTCGGCCTCGTACTTCACGCCATTGCCGACCTTGGCAAAAGTCGCGACGAACATGGGTTCCGTGATCTGGTGATCGTCCGCGCGCATCGAAGCCTCGCCGACGCCGGCGTCGTAACGCATGCCTTCCAGCGCCTTCGCGACCTTGACCGGATCCGCCGAGCCCGCCTTGTCGATTGCTTTCGCCCACATATCGATCGCGTACTTGATCGGCAGAAAGCCCCAGTCTTCCTTGTAACGCTTCTTGTAATCCAGATAAGTTTTCTCGAGCGGATTGCCGGGCAGGTTCGGGAACCAGCTCGCGACCGTTTTCACGCGGTCCGCGCCCGAAGCGCCGAAAGCCTTGGGCGTGCCGATCAGATAGGCGTAGTTGGTATAGAACGTTGCCTGCAATCCGGCCTCTTCCGCAGCCTTGATCAGCAGCGCGAGGTCGCTGCCCCAGTTGCCAGACAGCACCGTATCCGCTCCACTGGATTTGATCTTCGCGATGTACGGCGCGAAATCCTTGACCTTGCCGGTGGGATGCAGTTCGTCGCCGACGATCTGGATTTCCGGACGCTTCTTGGCCATCATTTCCTTGGCCACGCGGCTGACCGCCTGGCCGTAGGCGTAGTCCTGATTGATCAGGTACACCTTCTTCACGTTCTTTTCCTTCGCGATCGCGGACGTCAATGCATCGACCTTCATATCCACGCTGCCGTCGAAACGGAAATGCCAGAAATTGCATTTTTCGTTGGTCAACGCGGAATCGATTGCCGCGTGGTTCAGATAGAGCACTTCGTTGCCGGGATTGCGCTGGTTGTGCTTGAGCACGCCCTCGGTCAGCGCATGGCCGACGTGCGAACCGTTGCCCTGCGTGACGAAATGGATGCCCTGGTCGATCGCCTGCTTCAGCGCGACCAGGCTCTCCTGCGGGCTGGATTTGTTGTCGAGTTCGACCATCTCGAGCTTGATGCCGCCGAGTACGCCACCGCGGGCATTGATTTCATCGATGGCCGCCTGGATATGGCGGCTGCCGGATTCACCTTGCAGCGCGAAGGGACCGCTCAGCGGGTCGATGTGGGCAATCTTGATGGTGTCGGCCGCGAAGGCGTTCGCGGCAATTAGGCAAAATCCTGCCGCCAGCAGCCGAACAAATGAAATTCCGTGCATGTACTGACTCCTCAAACAAGTTTTGGAAAGTCCGGTCTGCGCCGGAAACTTTGCGGTGCCGCATTTCCATTAACGGACAAGAGGTCAGCGACCGGACCGACGGCTGAGCATACACCGGGATCGGGTATTTCTGCGCAGGCGGAATCCAGCG